>NZ_RZST01000020.1:0-32847 GCF_003997575.1 Mesorhizobium sp. M1A.F.Ca.IN.022.07.1.1 | reverse complement strand
GGATAGCCGATCCGCAAGGCATCAAGCCCGGCTCCCACATGCCGGTGGTCGAGCTCAATGGCGACGAGCTCAACGCGATCGTCGCCTATCTCGAGGGCCTGAAATGAGCAGCGCGGACCTGGCCAGCGAACGCGACCTGCCGCCGGAACGTGAGGCGACTGCCAAGGGCGACGTTGCCCCCGAACGTGATGGGCCGCGCGACACCGGCATGGACGATGCCAGCCTTCACCGCTGGCTCGCGCGCACATGGCGGACGCCGCCCGGCATCATCGGCGCGTTGTCCAGCGTTGATCACAAGGTCGTCGCAAGGCGCTATCTGATCACGGCATTCGGGTTTCTGTGCCTGGGCGGGCTGAGCGCCGTCGCCATGCGCATCCAGCTTTCGGGACCGCAACGCGGCCTGATCGGGCCGGACCTCTACAACCAGCTGTTCACCATGCATGGCGTCACCATGATGTTCCTGTTTGCCGTGCCCATCGTGCAGGCGACCGGCATCTATCTGGTGCCGCTGATGGTCGGCAGCCGCAACATCGCCTTTCCGCGCCTGAACGCGTTCAGTTACTGGATTTATGTCTCGGGAGGTCTCTTCGCCTGGGTGTCCTTCGCCCTTGCAATGGCGCCGGATGTCGGCTGGTTCGCCTATGTGCCGCTGTCAGGTCCCGAATTCAGTCCCGGCAAGCGCGCCGACGTGTGGGCGCAGATGATCACCTATACCGAGGTCTCATCGCTGGCGGTCGCCGTCGCGACCATTGTCACCGTATTGAAGCAGCGTGCGGCAGGCATGTCGCTGGACAAGATCCCGCTCTATGTCTGGGCGTTGCTGGTGACCTCATTCGTCGTCGTCTTCGCCATGCCGGCGGTCATGATCACCTCGACCTTCCTGATCCTCGACCGGCTGGTCGGAACGCATATTTTCAATCCAGCGGAGGGCGGCGACGCCCTGCTGTTCCAGCACCTGTTCTGGTTCTTCGGTCACCCCGAGGTCTACATCATCTTCCTGCCGGCGACAGGCATCGTCTCCGCGATCATTCCCGCTTTCGCTCGAAGGCCGGCGTTCGGCCATCTCGGGCTGGTGCTGTCGTTGATCGCGGTCGGCTTCCTGTCGTTCGGTCTCTGGGTCCACCACATGTTCGCGACGGGATTGCCGAAGCTCGGTGCAAGCTTCTTCACGGCATCCAGCATGTTGATCGCCATTCCAAACGGCGTGCAGATCTTTTGCTGGTTGGCGACCTTGTGGGACGGCAGACCGGTGATCCGTACGCCGTTGCTCTTCGTCTTCGGTTTCTTCTTCATCTTCGTCATCGGCGGGCTCACCGGTGTGATGCTGGCCTCGGTGCCGCTCGACCTGCAGGTGCACGACACCTATTTCGTCGTCGCGCATTTCCACTATGTGCTGATCGGCGGCTCGGTTTTCCCACTGCTGGGTGCCGCCTATTTCTGGTTCCCCAAGATCACCGGCCGCATGATGAGCGAGCGCCTCGGACGCTGGCATTTCTGGCTGGCCTTCATCGGCTTCAACGCGGCCTTCTTCCCGATGCACCTTGTCGGCCTGTGGGGCATGCCGCGCAGGGTCTATACCTATCCGGCCGAGCTTGGCTGGGGGAACATCAACCTGTTCATCACCGGCGGCGCGGTGCTCTTCTTCCTGAGCTTCGTGCTGTTCACCTTCAACCTCGTGCATGGCGCCTTGAAAGGCGCGCCGGCCGGCGACAATCCCTGGGATGCCGGCACGCTGGAATGGGCCACGTCTTCGCCGCCTCCAAGCTATAATTTCGCGCGCATTCCAATCGTCACGAATGTCGAGCCGCTCTGGGCCGAACGCGAGGCCCTTCCCGTCGCCACCGGCCTTCGCGTCGATGTGCGCGAGCTCCTCATCTCGACGGTGGCGGAAGCGCATCCCGATATCCGCGAGAAATCGGCGACGCCGTCGATCTGGCCCTTGTTCGCTGCGATCGCTGTCGGCGGCACCTTTCTGTATTCGATCTTCACGCCCTGGGCGATCGTCTGGGGCGCCGCGCCGATCGCGATCACCCTGATCGGCTGGTTCTGGCCGAAAGATATTCCGGAGGACGAGGAATGAAGCAGCGTCCCGCCGCCGATCTGTCGGGCCTGCCAAGCTTCGGGCTTGGTCCGCGCAGCCCGACCTGGTGGGGTACGCTCGGTTTCATGGCGTTGGAAGGAATGGGCTTTGCGCTGGCGGCCGGCGCTTATCTCTATCTGGCGACCTTGTGGCCCAACTGGCGTCTGAGCGCCCCGGAGCCCAACCATTGGCCGGGAACGATCGTGACGCTGCTTCTCATCGTCAGCCTGGTGCCGAACCACCTCCTCAACCGCTACGCCAAGCAATGCGCCATCGGGCCGGTGCGGATCGGCATGGTGGTGATGTCGCTGCTCGGCAGCGCGCCGCTCATCGTGCGCTGGTTCGAGTTTCCGGCCCTGAACATCTATTGGGACACCAACGCTTATGGCTCGATGCTCTGGGTGCTGCTCGGCCTGCACACCATCCATCTGATCACCGATGTCGGCGACACGATCGTTCTGACAGTGCTGATGTTCACGCGCCACGCCTATAGCGGCCGGCGTTTCGGCGACGTCGGCGACAACGTCTTCTACTGGGATTTCGTGGTCTTGACCTGGATCCCGATCTATCTGCTCATCTACTGGGTCCCGAGGCTAGGCTGATGCGCGCGCTGCGTTTGGGAACGTCCTGGGGTGGTCTTGTGTCGGGGCCTCTGGCCTGGGCCATCTCTACGCAGCTGAATTACGCGCTGGTGCCCTGGCAATGTAATCGCCAGGTCCCGGTGGTGCTTCCCGTCGCACTGGTGCTCATGGTGTTTTCGCTCCTCGGCGGCGTCCTGTCGTGGCAGGCGAAGCGGCAAGGCGGCGCCGCCTTCAAACCGGAGCGTACACGCAGCACCGAGCGATTCATCGCCGATCTCGGCATGCTTTCGGCTTTGCTGTTTGCCCTCGTCATCGTCATGCAGGCCAGCGCCGCGCTCATCCTCGACGAGTGCCTGCGATGAGTTTCGAGGCGTTCTTCTCGACCTCGATCTGCTACGGCGCCGGCGCGCCCGAGGCCGGGTGGACGCTTGCCCTTCCCATCACGCTTCCGCTGGCCGCGCTCGCGCTGGTCTATGCGACCGGCGCCAACCGGCTGTGGCGCCGCAGCAGCCGAGGCCGACCAGAGCGGATGCGACAAACCTTGCTGTTCGCCGCAGGGTGGTGCGTGCTGACGGGAGCGCTGGTCAGCCCGATCCATGCGCTCGGCGAGCGGGTCTTTGCCGCTCACATGATCGAGCACGAGCTGCTGATGGCGCTGGCGGCTCCGCTGCTGGTTGCAGCCCGCCCCGGCGCGGCACTGGTATGGGCATTACCGGTCGCGTTTCGGCAGAGAACGGGAAGGCTCACGCATGGCAAGATGCTGCAGGCGGTCTGGGCCTTCGCCAGCCGCCCTCTCAACGCAACAATCATCCACGCGATCGCCATCTGGATCTGGCACATCCCGTTCCTGTTCGAGGCAGCCCTGCAGCGGGGCGTGCTGCACTATACCCAGCATGCGAGCTTCCTCGGCACTGCCTTGCTGTTCTGGTGGGCGCTTCTGCCCCGTTCCGGTCGGCAGCAGGCCTATGGCAGCGCTGTCATGCATCTCTTCTTCACCTCGATGCACACCGGCCTGCTCGGCGTGCTGCTGCTGCTGTCGCCCAAACTATGGTATCCGGAAAATGCCGGTGGCGCAGCGCTGTGGGGTTTAAGCCCGATCGAGGACCAGCAGCTTGCGGGTCTGGTGATGTGGGTTCCGGCTGGCCTGATCTATGGCGGAGCCGCTTTGCTGCTCGCCGGCCTCTGGATAAGCAAGAGCGGAACCAGGGAGGCGACGCATGCGCTCCGATCTGGCTAGACTGATCGCCGGCGCCCTCGCCGCCATGATCGTAGTTGCCGTAGCCGTCGCCGCCGTGGCCTTATGGGCCGACCGGCGTGATCGTGTCCGGCACGAGTCGGACGCGGCAACCGGCGGCGTGGGCGCGCGCGCCATTCCGATCATGACCGCGAACGGCTGCTCCGGCTGCCATACGATCCCTGGCGTGCCGGGCGCGCAAGGTCAGGTCGGCCCGCGCCTCGACGCCAGCCTCGCCGGCCGGGTCATTATCGGCGGCGTGCTGGCGAACAATCCGGAGAACCTGATCCGCTGGATACGTGGCGCCAGAGAGATTAATCCGCACACCGCCATGCCATCGACGAGGGTCACCGAGCAGCAGGCGCGTGATATCGCGGCCTATCTCTATGCTTTGAAATAATTGAACCCCGCCGCGTCGGAACCCGGGCTGTCACGCAACCTTCGACAGGACGCTGATATCGCATCTGGCGAGGCCATATCGCCAGCGATGGTTCGTCGCCGCGACACGGCTCTGGTAAAAAAGCGTGAGCTGTTCGCCCTCGATCATGACGGTGGAGTGACCGTTTTCTCCTGGCCCGCCTGGATCAAGAACCGGACCTATCGAGACGTAGGGTCCGGTAACCTCGGCGGCGATGGCGAAAAACACGCGTTGTCGGCTTCCTCGCGCTCCCCGCGGAAGGAAGCACGTGGCGTTCAGAAGCACGCGGCCATCGGGGAGCTCGACCAGTTGGGCGCCTTCGATCCCCCACTCGTAGTCGGGATCATCGCGCGTATTGTGGTGTGGGATCTCACTATGGTCGAGGATCCTGCCCAGCCGCTTCCAAGGTCCGAACCACGAGTCCGACTGGCTGCGCGCCAGGTAGACATCGGGTTGCGGCACACGACTGAATTTCGGCATGCCGGAATAGACGATGTAGCGCTTGCCGCCGATGATCGCCGGATGCGGATCATAGATCCCATCTTCGTCCGTGCCAGGGATCGACAGGATTGCCGGGTTGAGCACCACCCAGTTGAAGCCATCATTCGACACCGCGTGCTCACAGCGGCCGCCGGACTTCATGAACTCGGTCTGGATGAACATGTGGAAGACGCCGAGCTCGTAGACAACACCGGGCGCGGCAACGCCCGATCCTGTAACAGGAAGCTCGATGGGCTCGTGCTCCGTCCAGGGACCATGCAGCTCCGGCGCGGTTGCGTGAAGTATCTTCCAGCTCTCGGTTGTTACCGTGCCGCTCGAGCCGAAGACGTGCCAAAGCCTGCCGTCAAAGACGGGGCATGGATCCTTGAGATCATCCACCGCCTGCGGATGGAAGAGCGGGAACACATTCGTCTCGAACTCGATCTTCATCACTTGCCCCAGCAATTGCCGGCCGTTTGAGGCTCGTTTGGCTCCGGTCCAGGCGAACCGTTGGAGCCGTCGAACAGCTTAGCTGCCCATGCTGCGGAAATACGGCCACCGAGTGACCGTCCCCAAGAACCTGCGTGCGAATCTTGGCTCCACCTCCCAAAGGGGCAGCAGCACCGCGGCATGATCCTTCGCCGCTTTAACGGTTCGCGACTGGAACAAGTTATTCGACGGAAAGTTAGACGGAAAGGTGGATGTCGTCTCCGCTGCCTGCGATTAACAAATGTTAATCGCAATGTAATTTCGGCTGCCACTAGGGAAATTTGTATGGACTCGGCAATAAGAATACCAACTCGCAGAAGAACCACCAAGACGCAAGACTTACTGATATGTTTCTCTCATTTACGATGGAATTTTGTCTATCAGCGTCCACAGCATATTCTTACCTTGGCCGCGAAGGAACATGAGATTATCTATTTCGAGGAACCTGTTTTCGAGGAGCGCTCGCATCCTTCGATGCGTTTCTCAGAGGTGGCGCCGGCAATTCGGGTCGCGACTCCTCTGCTTCCAATTGGCACAAGCCCGGCCAGAGCTGATGCCGTGCAGCGCAAATATCTCGACCGGATCATCGCTTCGACGCCGCACACTAACCTGACCGCCTGGTACTACACGCCCATGGCCCTACGCTTCAGCGCGCACATCAATTGCGATGTCTGCGTCTATGACTGCATGGACGAACTTTCGGCGTTCAAGAATGCGCCAACCGAGCTGGCCATGATGGAGCGAGCCCTCTTCGGGCGCGCCGACGTGGTCTTCACCGGCGGCTTGAGCCTCTTTGAAGCGAAGCGCTGCCAGCACCGTGCCATCTATCCGTTTCCGAGCAGCATCGACGTCAGCCACTTCCACAAGGCAAGGACACCCGGCAAGGACCCGGCCGATCAATTCGGCATTCCTCATCCACGGGTGGGCTTCTTCGGCGTCATCGACGAGCGCCTCGACATCGATCTCGTGGCCCAGGCCTCCAAGGCGATGCCGGACGTGCATTTCGTCATGCTCGGTCCGGTGGTCAAGATCGACCCGAGCAGCCTGCCGACAGCGGGCAATCTGCATTGGCTCGGCGGGAAAGCCTATGCCGACCTTCCAGATTATCTGCGCCACTGGGACGCCGGCTGGATGCCGTTCGCGCTCAACGAGGCCACTCGCTTCATCAGCCCGACAAAAACGCCGGAGTTCCTCGCCGCTGGCCTGCCGGTGGTCTCAACAGCAATCGTCGATGTTGTGCGAACCTACGGCGCAGCCGGGCTCGTCGACATAGTGGACGCCGAGGACGTCGACATCAAGCTGCGATCCGTCCTTACCCAATCGCGCGAGGCGCGGCTTCAGCAGGTCGATGCCTATCTCCGGGACATGTCCTGGAAGCGCACATGGAATGGCATGGCCGCTCACATCAGGAACGCCAGTGCTCGGAAAAAGGTCGTCCCGTTCCGCAGGAGCGCCTGACCATGTTCGACTGGCTGATCGTCGGCGCCGGCTTCGCCGGCAGCGTTCTCGCCGAACGCATTGCCTCGCAGCGGGGAGAAAGCGTTCTCCTCATCGATCGCCGCAATCACATCGGTGGCAACGCCTATGACTGCTACGACGAAGCAGGCATCCTCATCCACCGCTACGGGCCGCACATATTCCATACAAATGCGCGGTCCATCGTGGATTATCTGTCACACTTCACGACATGGCGGCCGTATGAACATCGTGTGCTGGCGGCGGTCGACGGAATGCTTCTCCCGATCCCCATCAATCTCGATACGATCAACCGCCTCTATGGTCTCGATTTGGATCCGGTGGAACTGGAAGACTTCTTCGCGTCTCGCCGCGAGACCATCGAGGAAGTCCACACGGCCGAGGACGTCGTGGTCAGCACTGTCGGGCGGGAACTCTATGAGAAATTCTTCCGCGGCTACACCAGGAAGCAATGGGGCGTAGACCCCTCCCAGCTCAGCAAATCGGTAACCGCCCGGGTTCCGACCAGGACCAACCGCGACGACCGCTACTTCGGCGACAGCTTCCAGCACATGCCCGCGAACGGGTACACGCGCATGTTCGAGCGCATGCTCAACCATCCCAATATCAAGATCATGCTGCAGACCGATTATGGTGAGGTCCGGGACCGGATTCCGTTCCGCAAGCTGATCTACACCGGCCCTGTCGACGAATTCTTCGACTGGAGACTTGGCCGCCTGCCGTATCGCTCACTGCGTTTCGAGCACGTGACCGTCGACTGTCAACAGTTCCAGCCGGTCGCTGTGGTCAACTATCCGCAAACGGAGGACTTCACCCGGATCACCGAGTATAAGCATCTGACCGGTCAGAAGAACGCCCGGACAAGCCTCACCTATGAATACCCGACCGACATTGGCGATCCATACTATCCGGTGCCCCGGCCGGAAAACGAAGCGCTCTACAAGCAATATGAAGCCTTGTCCGCCAGTCGCCCGGATGTCTGGTTTGTCGGACGCCTTGCGACGTACCGCTATTACAACATGGACCAGGTCGTGGGTCAGGCTCTGGCTACTTTCGCCCGCATTCAGAAGACGGTCCCAATTGGAGGCGCCTTGCAGCCGGCAATGGCTGTGCCGGGCTAAAGCCGCTTGCTACTCCGGCATGCAAGGCTGCGTGGATCGAGAATGCTGGCCAAACAGCCTCTGCTGCCTCGCCAGTTCATCGGCCATCGGCTGACGGGTGCGACGCGATCCATCCGCATGGATGACGGAGAAAAGGCCAACTTCGGCGTGGCGTGAATTGTCCCATCCCGGGTAAGCCGTGATCGGATAAAGGCAAATACCCCCGACGGGCGCGCCTTGGTTCATAGCCTCCCGCACCTCGTCGCATACATAGTGAAGCCATGCCGGGCCCCCCGATCCCTCCGCACCTGTCTCTGCAATGTACATCGGCTGTCGGTAGCGTTGGGCGACCTCGACGAGCATTTCCGACAGAGCCCGGTATTCGTGATGCCCCATCGGGATTGTTGGCCCGTGCAAGTACCACTGATTGTGCGGGTAGAAATTCAGACCGATGACATCGATGAGATCTTCGCTGCCGCCAAGCTGCGGCTCGACGCGCCCCATCAGCATGTCGTACGCTTCGAACTGTCCTTGACGGACTTTTTCAGCCGCCCGCATTTCCGCGCGGCTTCGATCGCGCGGCGCGATGTGAATAAGCGGCTCGGCCCAGATGAACCGGCATTCTGGATCCGCTTGGCGCATGGCTCGTATGCCTTGCACGGCAGCCTTGACGAGGTGGCGTTTGAACCAACCCCTTCGCCTTGGGCCGGCCGGTGGAAAATAGCCCACTTCGACTGCCCAGGCGAAGAACGATATCTCGTTGATCGGGCAGACGAGCGCAGGCTTCCCGCTGACGGCCCGATGCAACCGGACAGCTTCCGCTGCGAAATCGGCATAGCGCTCGATCAGCTCCGTCCCGCCCTGGTCAAGATAATCGGGGGTTCCGTAGTGAAAGACATCCCAGATGACCTGAACGCCGGCGAGATTTGCCGCTTCAATCATCGGCGCCCAACTCGACCAATCGTACACGCCCGGCGCCTTCTCGATCAGGTGCCAGCGTAACCCGTCACGAACAGTTCTGAGCCCAAGGTTCGCGCAGCCGCGATAGTCGCGTTCTGCGTGAGAATCATGGCCAGTCGCCCGCACGAGATCGAGACGCACGCCAGCCTTTCGCCGGTGCGAGGAGCATTCGAAACCGCCCATGAAAAAACTGTCGAATGTGACCGCGCTGGCAGCCGGATTCACGTTTGGGCTAACGGCTTGCGGCACATTCTTACTCCTTGCATTGGCCGGACGGTCGACCAACGGCCGAAACCCTCTTTGGGTTGGGCAAATTCTTCGTTCTTGCCGCGTGCTGAACGGCGTTCAGCCCAGCGTGATCTCCTGATCGTTCACAACCTCGGCCAGCCGACTGAGGAAACTCACGAGACCGACTTCCGGATCGTCGTTGTCGCCTGTGAGCACGGAGATACCCCAACGCCCCAGCACGGCTTCTTCGACGGGGTCTCGGCTCGCCATGAAAATGTATGACGGCGGCCGATCCGCCTCGTAGCCCGAACGGTTCCATGTCTGCCAAAGCCGATGCAACAGCAGCCGGATGTTCAGGTCCGAGAGACTATAGCCGACGAACAGAACCGTGCTGCCCAGCGCATCGGAACGAAACCGCACATCGAGCGGCGAATCGAAGGATAACCGATCGAGATAGTCGGTTTCTGTAAGGACCAGCGAGGAATCGTCATCGAAGTCGCCGTGGAATTTCACGATGCAAGCGACGTCCCGGCGAGCCTTCGAGACATCCCTAGCATTTGCCACCTTCACATATGCGCGGCCGTGTATCTCAAAGGCGACTTCGAGGTTCCGGTCATAGTTGGTGGTGTAGATCACCGGAAAATCCAGCGCGACGATCAGACGATGCAGTTCGGACTCCCGAATCTTCTCCCTCGTCACGGTCCAGTGCCTGTCCATCCAACTACGCAACGGCCCGATGCTGCCATGCTTGATCCGGTAATACTCGGCCAGGGTTTGGAAGCGATCACGCGGTCTCGCGCCATCCAGGCCGAGTTCGCTCGCCATGCGCTCAATCAGCTTCTCCCAGGAAGGCAGCCCCACGCTCATCGAAACACCAGCTCCGACAAAGAGCACCGCATTGCGCTCTCGGATCGCTTTCGCGAGTGGAATAATCGGGTCCTCGTTCATTGCCGAAGCTGAGCGGGCTGCCGCGGGCGGCGCATGACGCATAACTTCCGAACCCGAAGGTGGATGAAGTGTTCCCCGCTCAGCCGCGAAAATGTAGAAGACCGCCGATACTCCCGGTCGGTCTCGGCAAGGTCTCGGAGCTGCCATCGAGCAAGGCAAAGCAGAGACGGACGGGCTGGCTTCGGTCCCTCTCAGCATCGGCGGATCGCGAGCGCGACATCGGTCGCGAACGGTGGCACCTTCAGCTTCAACCTACCGTCCGCTTGCGCCCGCCATTCCGCCGCTTGCGTGCCGGCCGCAGTATCCCAGCCGACTATGCGGTAGCTACCCGGAGCCAGCCCAGGCAGGTCGATCATGACGGGCTCGGTTTGCACGTCGGCCTGCAGCATGCCGTTGGGCCCGATCGTTTCGCGGTGCACCAGCCAGGCCACCGCCTGGGCATCGTCGCCGCAGGCTACCGCCGCGACATCGGGGCGGGAAACCCGCACCCGGCCGCAGAGATGGACACGTCGGAACCGACTCCAGTCGATCAGCGGCAGGAAACCCGCCAGCGAGCGCTGCGCCCGCCGCATGCCGGGTGTGAGCACATGCGGCGTACGGTTCGGCCAGCGCATGCCGCCACCGGCACCGCCGGCAGCCAGGTGCGCCCATTGCATATGGCGGAAATATTCGTCGTCGAACGGCTCCGGCAGCGTGATCTTCTTGTCCTTGAAGGTATGGATCGGGCCATGTTCGCTGTCGAGGAACGGCCGGCCATCGCGAGTTTCGGCCAGGGCCTCGCCGACGATCCGCCCCAGGCCGAGCGCCGGGGCCACTGTGTCGCGGGGATGATCGATCGTGCCCTCCTCGTAGATGTGGAGGGAGGCGAAGTCGAGATCCGGATGCCGGAAGATAGGTTCGCGGAGCGGCATGTGCGCCCGCCAGCGAAGCTCCGGTCCGAAGAGCGAAACCGTTTGCGGGTGGGAGCGGCCGTAGAGCGAAATCTCCAGCCGGCGAACGAAAGCACCGAGATCGTGGATGAAGTCGCCGAAATCGTCGGCGCTGCCTTCGGCCTGCTCGGGATGGATCTCGTTCCAGAGGTCCCAAGCGAAGAGCGCGCCGCTGCCGCCCCATCTGCGCACCGCGAATTCCAGCCTTGCCTTGATGGCGCGGCGCGTGGCCGTGCAGACCAGAAAGCGCGAGGGCTGATCCAGCACGCCGCCGTTCCTCTGATTATAGGGGTGATGACGCCAGTGCCGCCACTGCCAAAATGTATCGAACGGGGTGAGCAGTATTCTCAAACCGTGCTTTTCACAGAGACGAAAAAGATCGTCCCACAGCCGCACGATAGCAGGAACGAAGCGACCGAGCGGCCGCTCGAAGTAGCGGTGGCGGACCTGAGCATATTCCAGCATCAGCCTGAGGCAGGTGACGCCGCTTTGCTTAAGCCAGCGGAGGTGAGCCTCCACGCCGGCTATGTCCTTGCGCCGGAACAGCCCATTTAGCTCAGGCCAGCTTATCGCGTCATTCTGCCCGATCGGCATCCACGGCTCGCCGTCCTCAGTGGCGAAATATGAGCCGGCCACCGTGATCCACTGCAGACCCGCGGACCGGACAGCGAGTAAGCGCTCCGCGTCACTGGTCGTGCTGTCCGTTAATCCCGTGTTGTCCAAGTGGCTTTCCGGTATTCCCCAAGGCACTCCAAACTGTCTCAGGGGAAAAATGTTCACCGGCGCCGGCGCAAAAATCGCAGCCCGCCCGGGCCTCATCGCCGAGAGAATGGCCCGTTATTAAAGAATGGCCAGCTGATCTGCTCCAGCTTCGCTCGACTGAAAACCCTAGCTAGGATCCGCTCGCCACCATCCCGGCCGTAGGGGCCTGGGCAGGCCACCGAAAGCCAACCAAGTCAAGTCATAGCGACGAGTAGAGATTCGCCGGCGGGATCTCGCCAACCAGGAAGGCCGGCTTCAGGCGATCCTCTGCTGAAGCTGCGGCATGTCTTCGCTCTTCCGCAGACCCGTTGCGACGACCGACACCCGAAACTTTCCGGCCAATGCCTGGTCGAAGATGGCGCCGACGATAATGTCGGCGTCGGCGTCGACCTCTTCCCGTATCCGTGTCGCGGCTTCGTCGACCTCGAAGAGCGTCATGTCCGTGCCGCCGCAGATCGATACCAGCAGGCCTCTGGCGCCCGTCATGGAAGCCTCATCGAGCAGCGGGTTGGCGATTGCTGCCTCGGCCGCCGTCCTTGCGCGGCCCTCCCCCGAGGCCTCACCGGTTCCCATCATCGCCCGGCCCATGTCCCGCATCACCGACTTCACGTCGGCAAAATCGAGATTGATCAGGCCTTCCTTCACGATGAGATCCGTGATGCAGCCGACACCGGCGTAGAGAACACGGTCCGCCATAGCGAAGGCATCGGCAAACGTCGTCCTGGCGTCGGCGACCCTGAAAAGGTTCTGGTTGGGGATGACGATCACGGTGTCGGCGCTTTCGCGAAGGCGTTCTATGCCCTCTTCGGCGGCCTGGGACCTGCGCTTGCCCTCGAACGTGAAAGGCTTGGTAACGACGGCCACCGTCAAAATGCCGGCATCGCGCGCCGCACGCGCAATGACGGGCGCGGCGCCAGTCCCGGTGCCGCCGCCCATGCCCGCCGTGATGAAACACATGTGCGTTCCCGCAAGATGATCCATGATCTCGTCGATGGATTCCTCGGCGGCCGCGCTGCCGACGTGGGGGAGAGATCCGGCGCCCAAGCCTTCGGTCACATGCGCACCCAACTGGATCAGCCGCGGCGACTTCGACATGGTGAGCGCCTGGGCGTCGGTATTGGCGACGACGAACTCGACCCCCTGCAGGCCTTCAGCGATCATGTTGTTGACGGCGTTTCCGCCAGCGCCACCGACCCCCACAACGGTTATCTTAGGTCTCATCTCCAGGATTTCCGGCTTGGCGGTCATTGTGATCTCTCTACGGGACGCAGTGGCTGCGCCAGAGCAACTAGCAAACGAATCAGATGGTCCCGCCAAGATCAGGGAATCAGAGGACAGGCCTCGCCGCAAGATCAAGCTGAGGGCGTCAAATCGCCAAGTTTGCTTCAGCAGCGCCGTGGTCCCGAGCGCAACCTGCGTGAACCGGCGCGGGGTGCGGGGGGCGACGAAAGACAAATGGTTCGCCGAAGCAACTCTTCCCTGAGATAAGTCCGGGCCGCTTCGGACCGTCGCGCGGCCAACATCGTTCGGAACTTACTGCGCAGTTGCCGGCAGAGCCGAGACGTCCTGCTCACGAGGTTGATAAATCCCGCCGGCTCTCTAAGTTCGCCTTGGGGCACTTGACTTCGCGCTGGTCCGGCAAACGATCGGACTTAGGCGCAAGAACGGTGATTTGTCGATGACAAGCGCGGTGTCGGGCACCTTGGCGGCCCTTTTGTGCTTTCTGTCGATGACCGCTGCTGCTCCGCGTGCGTTCGCCCAGCAACCGACCGTGCAGCCGGCCGGAGCGATCAAGCCGGACGAGAAGACAACCGAAATCAAGATAGGCTATTTACGGGCCTACGCGCCGCGCCTGACGCTTTCCCTGCTGGACGAGCCGCCGCGTGACGAAGGTGTCGCGGGCGCCAATGTCGCCATCGGCGACAACAACACCACGGGCAGGTTCATCAATCAGAAATTCAGCCTCGACGTCACCGAGATAAAACCGGAGGCCGACGCGGTTCAGGCATTCAACGCGTTGAATGCCAAAGGCGACCGCTATGTGATCGCGGACCTCTCGGCCAAGCAGCTGCTGTCGATCGCCGACATCGCCCGCGACAAGGGCGTGCTGATCTTCAACGTGGGCGCCACCGACGACAGACTGCGCGAGGAGGACTGCCGCATAAACGTCTTCCACATCGCGCCGACGCGAAGCATGCTCGCCGACGCTCTGGCGCAGTATCTGATGGTGAAGAAATGGCCGAACTGGGTGCTGCTCTACGGCTCGCATGACGAGGACCGCCTCTATGCCGACGCGTTGCGCCGCGCGGCAGCCCGCTTCGGCGGGCAGATCGTCGCGGAGAAGGAATTCAAGGATACCGGGACGGCGCGCCGCACTGACACCGGAGCCACGCAGATACAGCAACAGATTTCGGTATTCACGCATGACCTGCCGGAGCATGACGTGCTGCTTGTGGCCGATGAAAGCGAGGTGTTCGGGACCTACGTGCCCTACCGCAGCTGGACGCCGCGGCTCGTCGCAGGCACGGCCGGTCTTGTGGCATCGTCATGGCATCCCGCGAGTGAACAGTGGGGCGGCATTCAAATGCAAAATCGCTTCCTGAAGACGGCAGGCCGGCGAATGATGTCCAAGGACATGTCGGCCTGGACGGCCGTGCGGGCCGTCGGCGAAGCCACCACGCGCACCAATGGTGACGATCCGAAAAAGATCAGCGATTACATCCGCTCGGACGACTTCTCGGTTGCCGCGTTCAAGGGACAGAAGCTGACCTTCCGCAAATGGAACCTCCAGCTTCGCCAGCCGATCCTGCTTGGCGATGCCAAATCGGTCGTCTCGACATCTCCCCAGGAGGGCTATCTCCACCAAGTCTCCGAACTCGACACCCTCGGCATCGATCAGCCGGAAACGAAATGCGTTCTCAGATAGCGCCGATCGGGAGGAATTCGTGCAGAGCCGAGCTTGCGTACTCGCCATTCTCGCAACCGGCGTCATGGCCGGCCCGGCATCGGCCTACACGGCCTATGTCTCAAACGAGAAGGACAATACGATGACCGTCGTCGATACGGCGACCATGCAGGTGGTCAAGACCGTCGACGTCGGCCAGAGACCGCGCGGCATCACCATCTCGCACGACGGCAAGTTCATCTATTTGTGCGCCAGCGACGACAATACGATCCAAATCATCGATACCACGACGCTGCAGGTCGTCGGCACGCTGCCCTCCGGCGACGATCCCGAATTGTTCGTGCTTTCGCCCGACGGCAAGGCGCTCTACGTCGCCAACGAAAACGACAATCTGGTCACCGCGATCGACCTCGACAGCAAGCAAGTCACGTCCGAGATCCCGGTCGGCGTGGAACCCGAAGGCATGGCCGTCAGCCCCGACGGCAAGACCCTGGTCAACACCTCGGAGACCACCAGCATGGCGCATTTCATCGACACCGAGAGCCATGAGGTAACCGACAACGTGCTGGTCGACACGCGCCCGCGCTTCGCCGCGTTCAAGCCCGACGGCTCGCAGGCCTGGGTCAGTGCCGAGATCGGCGGCACCGTCAGCGTCATCGACAACGCCAAGCGCCAGGTCGTGAAGAGGATCAAGTTCGCGATTCCCGGACTGCGAGCCGAAACCATCCAGCCGGTCGGCATCGCCATCAGCGCCGACGGGAAGAAGGCCTATATCGCGCTCGGCCCGGCGAACCATGTCGCAGTGATCAACACCGAAACCTACGAGGTGGAAAACTACATCCTCGTCGGACAGCGCGTCTGGCATCTGGACTTCACCCCGGATCAGAAGACACTGATCACAACGAACGGCAATTCCAACGACATCACTTTCATCGATACGGCGACCGAGGAGCCGGTTCAGTCGGTCACCGTGGGTCAGCAGCCGTGGGGCGTGGTCATATCGCCCAAATAGAAAAGCAGCCGAAAGATTAAGGCCTGAAGCCGGGGCCAAAGACGTCGAGCGCGCTAGATAGCATCCTGAAGGAGCATCCATGCAGCATGCGAGGACGGCGAAAACGGGGATCGGAGCGGCGGCACTCGATGTCGCCGGCGTCAGCCATTCCTATGGCCCGAAGCGGGCGCTCAACGACGTCTCGTTCTCGATCGCGCCGGCGACTTTCACCGCCCTTCTCGGTCTCAACGGCGCCGGCAAGACGACCCTGTTCTCGCTGATCAGCCATCTCTACGACACGCGCCAGGGATCGATCCGCATCTTCGGCCATGACGTCAGCCGTGCGTCCGGCGAGGCACTCAGGCGGGTCGGCATCGTGTTCCAGTCACGCACGCTCGACCTCGACCTGAGCGTATACCAGAACCTCTCCTATCACGCCTCGCTGCACGGCATCGGGCGGCACGAAGCCCGGCAGCGCATTGCAGCGCTGATCCAGACGGTCGACATGCACGGCCGTCAGCATGACAAGGCTCGCAGCCTTTCCGGCGGCCAGATGCGGCGCATCGAGATCGCCCGGGCGCTGCTCCATCGCCCGTCCCTGCTGCTGCTCGACGAGGCGACGGTGGGTCTCGACATCCAGTCGCGCGCGGGCATTCTCGCCACCATCCGCAAGCTGGTCGAAACCGAGGGCATCGGCGTGCTTTGGGCCACCCACCTGATCGACGAGGTTGAAGATGGCGACCATGTCGTCGTGCTGCGGCAAGGTGACCTGGTCGCCAAAGGCAAAGTGGCCGACGTGGTCAAAGCGAGTGGTGCCGCGTCGATCCGCGACGCCTTTTCCAGACTCAGCCGCGGCGAAGCAGCCGGCCAGGCGGAGATCTCGCCATGAGCACTCCCGCAATGCCGGAAAAGGTCGCCGCCGTCACCCCGGTGAAGTCCGACGCGTTCGGCTTTCGTCACTACCTCATCTGCCTCAAAGGCGTCGTCGTGCGGGAAGGGCTGCGCTTCCTGCACCAGCGCGAGCGCTTCATCTCGTCGCTGGTGCGACCGCTCGTCTGGCTGTTCATTTTTGCCGCCGGGTTCCGGCAGGTGCTCGGTGTCTCGATCATCCCGCCCTACAAGACCTACGTGCTCTACGAGGTCTACATCACGCCGGGCTTGTGCGGCATGATCCTGCTGTTCTCGGGCATGCAGTCTTCGCTGTCGATGGTCTACGACCGTGAGATGGGCAATATGCGCATCCTGCTGGTCAGCCCATTTCCCCGCTGGTATCTGCTGGTGTCGAAGATGCTCGCCGGCGTCTCCGTGTCGATCGCGCAGGTTTATGCCTTTCTGATCGTTGCCTGGTTCTGGGGCGTCAAGGCGCCGCCGCTCGGTTACGTATGCGTGCTGCCGGCCCTGTTCCTGTCGGGGATGATGCTTTGCGCGCTCGGCATGCTCCTGTCCTCGATGATCAAGCAGCTCGAGAATTTTGCCGGCATCATGAACTTCGTGATCTTTCCCGGCTATTTCGCGTCGCCGGCGCTCTATCCTTTGTGGCGCATCCAGGAAGCGAGCCCGCTGCTTTACAAGCTCTGCCTCGCCAACCCCTTTACCTATGCCGTCGAGTTGATCCGCTTCGCCTTCTACGGGCAGATCGATTGGGTGTCGCTGGGCGTCGTCGCCGGCTGCACGCTGCTGTTTCTCGGGGGCGCCATCATCGCTTATGACCCTTCGCGCGGACTGATAACCCGCAAACAAGGCGCGGGAGGAAACGGTTGATGGAACGGATGCGCCTGGTTCGCAGCCTGGTTGCGGCTGTCATGCTCATGCCCCACGCCGGCGCCACGGCCGCGAACACCGATCCGGACTGGGCCCTGCATGCAGCGCAAGGTGCCGCAACTGGTCGCCGGGGTGAGCTTGATCGAACGGGAGAGACACGAAGCTAAGGAACTCATCCCTGAGCTAGGCAGTTGTGTTCTGTTCCTGTTTGGCTGTTTGAGAACCCAGCGTTTCATTTGTCCATTGTGAGGTGATGGATGACCGGTCCCTTCGGGCTGGCTAAAGAGGAGAATGCAATGAAGAAGAAGAGCTGGAAGAAACCGACGATGTGCCAGGTTGCCGCGGGCTTCGAGATTTCGCGGTATCTGCCTGCTGAAACGCCTCCCAGGAAGTAGGCCGCAGAGCTGCGTGTCCCTGGCTGTGGGGGCATACATCCCCTTGCCGCTTGAGGTCGTCGAGACGGGGGCTGCCGCGGGAAGCGCGGGCGCGAAGCCGTTTGCCACCGAGAATTTGGCGCCGGTCAAATGGGCCGCAGAGCAGGCATCGCCATGCGCGTGAAGATCATAGGATCGGCGGCGGGAGGCGGCTTTCCGCAATGGAACTGCAACTATCGCCTGAGCCGCTCGGCTCGGAGCGGCATGGCCGGCGTGCATTCGCGGACCCAGTCGTCCATTGCCGTATCGGCTGACGGGACAGGCTGGGTTCTGTTCAACGCGTCGCCCGACATTGGCCGGCAGATTGCGCAAACGCCCGAACTGCAGCCCGCGGCCGATGCGCCGCTGCGCTCGACGCCCATCCGCGCGGTCGTGCTGACGAATGGCGACGTCGACCATGTCGCCGGCCTGCTCAGCCTGCGGGAGCGGCAGCCCTTCGCAATCTATGCAACGGCACAGGTGCTGGCGACGCTGGCGGCGAATTCGATCTTCAACGTTCTCGATCCGGCGATCGTGCCGCGCCGCCTTCTGGCGCCAACGGAGCAAGTGGCGATCTGCAACGCGGACGGCCAGCAGACCGGCGTGGTCGTCGACGCCTTTCCCGTGCCCGGCAAGATCGCGCTCTATCTCGAGCAAAGAGGCGATCCAAGCGCCGATTTCAGCTCCGACACGGGCGCCACGATCGGCGTGCGTATCAGCGGGGCTGGAAGTCGCGCTGCTTTCTTTTACATTCCCGGCTGCGCGGGCATCGATGCCGCCCTGCGCACGCGTCTGGCGGAAGCCGCCTGCCTTCTGTTCGACGGCACTGTCTATACAGACGACGAGATGATCATCGCCGGCGTCGGCCAGAAGACCGGTGCGCGCATGGGGCACATCGCAATGTCTGGAGAAGCGGGTTCGATCGCCGCCTTGGCCGATGTGAGGACCGGCCGCCGCGTCTTCATCCACATCAACAATACCAATCCTGTTCTCGACGAGAGTTCCGCCGAACACGCGGCGGTCAGAGCGGCTGGCTGGGAAATCGGGAGCGACGGAATGGAGATCGAACTTTGAGCGACTTCCACGACGCGGCGCGACATGGTCTGTCCAAGAGCGAGCTCGAGGCCGTGCTGCGGCAGGTCGGCGCCGAGCGTTATCACAACCGCCATCCCTTTCATCACAGGATGACCAGTGGCGTGCTGACGAAGGCCGAAATGCAGGCTTGGGCATTGAACCGCTACTGCTACCAGGCCGTCATTCCGCGCAAGGACGCCATGATCCTGGCGCATGCCGAGGATCCGGCGTTTCGCGCCGCCTGGCGCAAACGCATCGAGGATCACGACGGCGAGGACGGCTGGAGCGGCGGCATCGCGCGCTGGCTGCATCTGGCGACCTCGCTCGGGCTCGATGCCGAAGCCGTCAAGAGCGAAAGGCTGGCGCTGCCGGCGACCCGCTTCGCCGTCGGCGCCTACCTTTCCTTCTGCACGAACCGCACGCTGCTCGAGGCGGTGGCATCGTCGCTGACCGAGATGTTCTCGCCGATCATCATCGGCGAGCGAGTGCCGGCGATGCTGGCCAAATACGACTACATCACCGACGACACGCTGGCCTATTTCAGCCGGCGGCCGGAACAGGCATCGCGCGACGCCGACTTCGCCCTCGCCTATGTGCTGAGCCACGCCGACACGGCCGAGCGCCAGCAGCGGGCGATCGATGCGCTGGTGTTCAAATGCGATATATTGTGGGCGATGCTCGATGCACTTCAACATGCCTATGGCGCGCCGGGAAACGTCCCTCCGGGCGCCTTCCAGCCGGAGGCAACCCGATGATGGCGCTGCGCGAGAGAGCCATCGTCTCCTTGCAATCAATGCCATCGCTGCCGAGGCACGTGCGTATTCAGTACGACCCCGTGCGGCAGGCCTTCGCCGTGCTTTCGCCGGAAAAGGTATTCTGGCCGAACGATATCAGTCTCGACATATTGCGCCGCTGCGACGGGCGGTCCGCGGTCGGCTACATCATCGCTGGTCTTGCGGCCGATTACGATGCTGAACAGGAGGCCGTAGCGGCCGATGTCATCGCCTTCCTGCAGGAATGGTCGGACAAGCTGCTGGTGAAGCTATGAGCGGGCCGCTTCTGCCTCCGATCGGCATGCTGGCGGAACTGACGCATCGCTGCCCGCTGCAGTGCCCTTATTGCTCCAATCCGCTCGAATTGCTCAAGGCGGATCGCGAGCTCGGCACCCAGACCTGGCTCGATCTTTTCTCGCAGGCCGCCGATCTCGGCGTTCTGCAGGTGCATCTGTCGGGCGGCGAGCCGACGCTGCGCCGCGATCTCGAGCAATTGATCGCCGGGCTTTCGGCGCGCGGCGTCTACAGCAATCTCATCACCGCCGGCATCAACATTGCCGAGGGCCGCATCGAGGTCTTTGCCGAAGCCGGGCTCGACCACCTGCAGCTGAGCTTTCAGGGCGCCCGCCCGGCGACGACCGACCGTATCGGCAACCACAGCGGCAGCCACGAAAAGAAGCTGGAGACGGCACGCCGCGCTCGCGCGGCCGGGTTGCCGCTCACCATCAATGCGCCGATCCATCGCCACAACATCGAGGAAGTGCCGGAATTCATCGACCTGGCTCTTTCGCTGGACGCCGAGCGGCTCGAGATCGCCAATGTGCAGTATGCCGGCTGGGCGCTGGCCAATCGCAATATGCTGATGCCCGAACGCGCCGCGGTCGAGCGGCAAGCGGAGATCGTCGCGGCGGCGCAAGAACGGCTTGCCGGCGTCATCAACATCGATTTCGTCCCGCCGGATTATTTCGCCGTCTATCCCAAGCCGTGCATGGGCGGCTGGGCGCGCGACGCCTTCATGGTGACGCCCGACGGCACGGTGCTGCCATGCCATGCCGCGCAGACCATTCCTGCGCTCCGCTTCGAGCGTTTCGGAGAGCGCTCGCTGGCCGAGATCTGGACCGATTCACCGGCATTCAATGCCTTTCGCGGCACCGAATGGATGCAGGAGCCGTGCCGAAGCTGCGAGCGGCGCGAGATCGATTGGGGCGGCTGCAGATGTCAGGCGATGGCGATTGCCGGCGATGCCGCTGCAACGGATCCGGTGTGCATCAAATCGCCGATCCATGCCCGGGTGGGCATGCTCACCGACGAAACGCGGCGCGCCGCGGCAGACAATGCGGCGGGCGAACCCTTCATTTACCGTCGGATAAGAGCTGTGGCGGAGCTCGCCTGACCGTCTTCTCGTAGGTAGGTCCCCAATAGGATAAACCGGAATTCGGCATGGCGGGATTTGGGCGAAAGCGCGTCGCCTGAATCCGTTCCGGCACGACGCGCTTTAGAGAGGGTCAAGGCGCAGTTTGTCCCGGGCGATCTTCCAGGCGGATTCGACGTGGCGCCGTGCCGCGGCTTCCGCCTCCTGCGGCTTACGCGCCCGGATCGCATCCATAATCGCGTTCATCTCGGCGATCGCCGGCTCGCGACGGTTTGCCGAGGCGATCGTCATCGAACGCAGCTGGTTGATGCGCACATTCAACCCGCTGACGATCTCCCAGGCGACACGCTTGTCCGCAGCCTCGAAAAGCGCTTCGTAGAACTTCGTCGTCGCGCGCATCACTGCCGGCGGCTTGCCCGAGGCCCAGGCCTCGAAGAGCTCGCCGAGGGCGTGCTCCAGTACGGCCAGTTGGCCATTGGTGGCCGATTGCGCGCAGGCGCGCGCCGCGATGCCCTCGAGCAAAGCCCTGAGCTCATAGATCTCGTCGGTGCGGCCGATATCCGGTTTGGCCACAGCCGGACCATGCCCGGGGATCATCTGCACAAGGCCTTCAGCCTCCAGCTGCCGCAGGACCTCGCGCACAACCGATCGGCTGACGCCGAGCTGATCGCAAAGCGGCCGCTCGACCAGCCTTTCGCCGGGCTGGAAATGAAAATCCATTATGGCCTCGCGCATGCGCTCAAGGGCCAATGTTCTCAAGGTTTTGGCGCTGCGATCGATGCGAAGCGTGTCGTCCTGCATGTCTCTGCTCCCTTGGCCGCCACGAAAACAGATTCCATGGCCGGTTGACAAGGTATTTGGTGCTCCATACTATGGTATACCATAAGATGACAGAGAAGTTGGCGTTTTCTCGAGCGCCACCTGACAGAGGTTTCCATGCAGCCGGCCATTCGCAAGATCGTCACTTACAGCGAGAACACGCTGATCGAAGGCGGCAAGGCAGCATCCAAGCCGCTGCGCCTGATCGGCGTCGCCGCCGTGCTGACGAACCCCTGGGCGGGTCGCGGCTTCATCGAGGATCTTTCGCCCGAGATCCGCGCCTTTGCGCCGGTGCTTGGAGAAACCCTGACCCGCGAGATCGTTGCCGCCGCCGGCTCGGCCGAGGCGATCGAGGGCTACGGCAAGGCCGCGATCTGCGGCACGTCGGGCGAGATCGAGCATGCCTCGGCGCTGATCCACACACTGCATTTCGGCAATCATTATCGCCGCGCCGTCGCCGCCAAGACCTATCTCGCCTTCACCAATCTGCGTGGTGGGCCGAACACACCGATCATGATTCCGCTGATGGACAAGAATGACGAGGGCCGCCGCTCGCACTATCTGACCGTGCATTTCCAGATCGGCGACGCACCGGCGCCGGACGAGTTGGTCGTGGCGCTCGGTGCTTCGATCGGCGGCCGTCCTCACCATCGCATCGGCGACCGCTATCAGGACCTCAAGGAAGTGGGCGACCTGCATGGATGACGCCGTCGCACCTGGATGGACCCGGGCAGCCGCGCCCGACGGAACCGGCTTTATCCGCGCCGGATCGGGCGCGCCGGTGCTGTTCATCCACGGCGTCGGCATGAACGCGACGATCTGGCAGCCGCAGATCCAGCGGATGGCTGACCGCTTCGACCTGATCGCCATCGACATGCTTGGCCACGGCCGCTCGCCGCTGCCGCCGCAGGAGCCGGAACTCGCCGACTATGCCGCGCAGGCGATCCGGCTGCTCGATCATCTCGGCCTCGACAAGGCGTCCGTCGTCGGTCACTCGATGGGGGCTTTGGTCGCGCAGGAACTCGCGCTGCTAGCGCCGGAGCGCATCCGCCGTGTCGTGTCGCTCAACGCCGTGTTCCGTCGTCCGCCTGATCTGGCCCAAGCCGTGCTCGAGCGCGCGGCGGCGCTCACCGGCCACGGCGATGCGGCGGGGGTCGCCCAGACCATCGCCCGCTGGTTCGGCGATCCGGTTCCGGCCGAGCTCACGGCGGCGGCCGAGAAGGCGGCGGCAGCGTTGAGCGAGGTCGATCCCGAAGGCTACGCCCGCACCTATCGCCTGTTCGCCCGTGCCGACGGCGACCACGCCGAGCGCCTGCAGACCCTGGCCATGCCGGCGCTGTTCATCACCGGCTCCGAGGACAAGAACTCCTCGCCGGCAATGTCGGCCGCCATGGCCAGGCTCGCGCCGCATGGCCGCTGCACCGTTCTCGCCGGCCAAAGGCACATGATGGCGGCGGCGGCACCGGATCTCACCTCACGATGCATCGCCGAGTTCCTGAACGAAGGTGAATGCCTGGAGCAAGGAGCAGCAGCGGACGCCAGCTTCGACAGCGGCGAGTTCCGGCGTGCGCTCGGCTCCTTCCTAACAGGCGTCACCATCGTCACCACGATCGGCGCGGAAGGCGAGCCGCGCGGGTTCACCGCCAACTCGTTCACATCGGTGTCGCTTGATCCGCCGCTGGTGCTGGTCTGCATCGCCCACAAGGCGCTCGGTCATCCGGTGTTCGCGACATCGAAGAGCTTCGCCATCAACATTTTGAACGAGACCCAGAAAGCGGCCTCCGGCATCTTCGCCTCGAAGGTAGCGGATAAATTCGCGTCGGTCGACTGGCGCCCGGGGAAGACCGGCAGTCCGGTTCTCGACGGCTCGGTCGCAACCTTCGACTGCGATATGGAGCGGTTGGTCGAGGCGGGCGACCATTCGATCCTGATCGGCCGCGTCCGCGACTTCCAGCACAATACCTCGCAGCCTCTCGGCTATTGCCGCGGCGCCTACATCACGCCCGGGCTCAGTCAGGAGGCGCTGGCCGCCGCCCAGCCCGGCACCGATGTCGGCGCCATCCTCGAAAACGGCGGCCGTATCCTGTTCCTCGAAACGCCAGACGGCTTCCTCGAACTGCCGCGCGGCCGGGGGCTGGGCTCGGCAAGCGACGGCAAGAGCCTCAACGGGCTTCTGGCCGCAAAGGCCATCGAGGCCCAGCTCGGCTTCCTCTTCGCCGTATGGGACGACGCGGGCAATCCCTCGCGCACCCATGTTTACTATCGCGGTACCTTCGACGTGCCGGCTTCCAGCGATCGCGGCATCCGGCTGATCGACATCGACGCGATCGACGGCTTGAAGATCGCCGATCCGGCCATCCGCTCGATGCTCACCCGCTATGTGCGCGAATGCACTGAAGACGCATTCGGCGTCTATGTCGGCAACGAGGTCGAAGGCGAGGTAAGGCCGCTCGCCAGGACCGCCGCCCTCAATACAGGTGACCAGGGATGAAGTTCTCGCTCTTCGTGCATATGGAACGCTCGGATCTCGCCAAGCCGCATTCGGAGTTGTTGCGCGAGTTGGGTGAGCTGGTCCTGCTGGCGGAACAGGCGGGCTTCGAGACCGCCTGGATCGGCGAGCATCACGGGATGGAGTTCACCATCTCGCCCAATCCATTCATCAACATCGCCTATCTGGCGGCCAAGACCAGCCGCATCCGCCTCGGCACCGGAACCATCATCGCGCCCTTCTGGCACCCGATCAAGCTTGCCGGCGAGGCGGCGATGACCGACGTGATTGCCGGCGGCCGGCTCGACATCGGCATCGCCCGGGGCGCCTACAGCTACGAATATCAGCGGGTCTTCCCCGGGCTCGATGCCTGGGGCGCCGGGCAGCGCATGCGCGAGATCATTCCGGCGATCCGGGGTCTCTGGGACGGCGACTACGAGCACTGCGGCGAATTCTGGCAGTTCCCGCCAACCACCTCCTCTCCCAAGCCGCTGCAAAAACCCTACCCGCCGATCTGGGTGGCGGCGCGCGATCCGAACTCGCACGACTTCGCTGTCGCCAACGGATGCAAGGTCCAAGTGACGCCACTGGCGTCCGGCGACGATGAGGTTGCAAGCCTGATGCAGCGGTTTAACGACGCCTGCGCCGCGCATCCCGAAATCCCGCGTCCGGAAATCATGCTCTTGATGCACACGTTCGTCGCCGAGGACGCCGCCGATGCCGATCGGCTGAGCCAGGATCTGTCGAACTTCTACTGCCAGTTCGGCGCCTGGTTCCAGAACAAGAAGCCGGTGCACCAGGGCATTTTGGAACCGCTGAGCGCCGAAGAGATCGCGGCCATGCCGCAATACGCGCCGGACAACATGCGCCAGAACCTGGTGATCGGCGAGGCGCACGAGGTGGTCGCGCGGCTGAAAGCCTATGAGACGCTAGGCTTCGACCAGTACTCGATCTGGATCGACAGCGGCCTTTCGCACGAGCGCAAGAAGAAATCGCTGCAATTGTTCATCGACCGGGTGATGCCGGCCTTCATCTGATCGCGAACGAACGGGCAAGGCCATGACCGACGCCGCATTCAGGAACTTCATCGACGGCCGCTTCGACGAGCCGTCGGCCAGCTTCGACAGCGTCGATCCGTCGACCGGTGCGCCATGGGCGAAGATGCCGGCGGCGGATGAAGCCGATGTCGACCGCGCCGTCGAGGCCGCGCATCGTGCGCTGCGCACCGGCCCTTGGGCATCGATGACAGCAACCGCGCGAGGCAAGCTGCTGGTCAGGCTCGGCGACCTCGTGGCCGCCAATGCGGGCCGCCTGGCCGAGCTGGAGACGCGCGACACCGGCAAGATCATCCGCGAGACGCGCGCCCAGATCGCCTATGTCGGCGACTATTACCGCTACTATGGCGGGCTCGCCGACAAGCATGAAGGCGCGCATGTGCCGATCGACAAGGCCGATCTCGACGTCACCATCCGCCGCGAGCCGATCGGCGTCGTCGCCGCGGTGGTGCCGTGGAACTCGCAGCTCTTCCTCTCGGCGGTCAAGCTCGGCCCGGCGCTTGCCGCGGGCTGCACGGTGGTGCTCAAGGCCTCAGAAGACGGCCCGGCACCGCTGCTCGCCTTCGCCGAGTTGGTCAGCGAAGCCGGCTTTCCGGCCGGCACCGTCAATATCCTCACGGGCTTCGGCCAGGAGTGCGGACGGCGCCTGACCAGTCATCCGCTGGTCTCGCGCGTCGCTTTCACCGGCGGCCCGGCCACGGCGCGCGCCATCGTCAGGAACACGGCGGAAAACCTCGCGCACACGACCCTCGAGCTCGGCGGCAAGAGCCCGGTAGTCGTCTTCGCCGACGCCGACCTCGACAGCGCCGCCAATGCGGTTGTCGCCGGCATCTTTGCGGCGACCGGACAGAGCTGCGTCGCCGGCTCGCGCCTGCTCATCGAGCGCTCCGCGAGGCAAGAATTCCTCGGCCGGTTGAAGCGCAAGGCCGAGGCGATCCGCATCGGCGATCCTCAGGATCCGGCCACCGAAATGGGGCCGCTCGCGACCCTGCGCCAGCGCGACCGGATCGAGACCATCGTCGCCGAAAGCCTCGCCGCCGGCGGCACGCTGGTCACCGGCGGCAAACGCCCCGACGCCGGCGCTGGCTTCTACTATGCACCGACGATTGTCGATGCCGGTGATAGCAACCTGCCCTGCGTGCGCGAGGAATTGTTCGGGCCGGTGTTGAGCGTGCTCGCCTTCAACACCGAGGCCGAGGCATTGGCTCTAGCCAACGACACGCCCTTCGGTCTCGCCTCCGGCGTCTTCACCTCGAATCTCGGCAAGGCGCACCGCATGGCGCGCGACATCCGTGCCGGCGTCGTCTGGGTCAACACCTATCGCGCCGTGTCGCCGCTCGTTCCCTTCGGCGGCTACGGGTTGTCGGGTCTTGGCCGCGAAGGCGGGCTCGACGCCATCCGCGACTACACGCGCTCGAAATCGGTCTGGATCAAGACCTCGGACGAGCCGATTCCCGATCCCTTCGTCATGCGCTGAGAACGCATGCCGAGGGTGCAGCGACAAGAACAAGAAACGGAACAGAGAAATCAGAGGAGAATGACATGAGACTGATCTTAGCCGGCGTGCTCGCCGGACTGCTATCGGCAACCGCCGCCAAGGCCGACGAAATGGTATTCACCAGCTGGGGCGGCACCACGCAGGAAGCGCAGGCCAAGTCCTGGGCCGAGCCGTTCGCGGCGAGCTCCGGCATCAAGGTGCTGCAGGACGGCCCGACCGACTACGGCAAGCTGAAGGCCATGGTCGACGCCAAGAACGTCACCTGGGACGTGGTCGACGTGGAAATGGATTTCGCCATCAAGGCCGCCAAGGACGGGCTGCTCGAGCCGATCGACTTCGCCGCCGTGCCGAAGGCCGATCTCGACCCGCGCTTCAGCAACGAGCACGCCGTCGGCAGCTTCTACTATTCCTTCGTGCTGGCCTGGAACAAGGGCGCCGTTTCGGGTGAGCCGACAAGCTGGGCCGACATGTTCGACACCAAGAAGTTTCCCGGCAAACGGACCTTCTACAAATGGTCGGCGCCGGGCGTGATCGAGATCGCGCTGCTCGCCGACGGCGTGCCGGCGGACAAGCTCTATCCGCTCGATCTCGAGCGGGCCTTCAAGAAGCTCGACACGATCAAGTCGGACATCGTCTGGTGGGGCGGCGGCGCGGAGTCGCAGCAGCTCATCGCTTCGGGCGAGGCTGCCTTCGGGCAGCTCTGGAACGGCCGTGTCTTTGCGCTCGAGAAGGACGGCGCCGATGTCGGCGTCTCCTGGAACCAGAACCTCACCGCCGCTGACGTTCTCGTCGTGCCGAAGGGCGCCAAGAACAAGGACAGCGCGATGAAGTTCCTCGCCGCCGCGACCAGCCCGACCGGCCAGGCGAAATTCGCCGAGGCAAGCGGCTACGCGCCGATCAACACCAAGGCCAAGGCGGAAATGCCCGCCGACGTGGTGAAAGGGCTGCCCGACGCGCACGTCGAGAGTCAGATCAATCTCGACATGAACTACTGGGCCGAGCACCGCGACGAGATCGCCACGCGCTGGTACGCCTGGCAGACCAAGTAGCGCCACAGCAAGCCGGGGGCGCGGCAAGCCGCTCCCCTTCGGGACGACGGGAACCGCTCGATGCAAGCACACTCCCTCAGCCGCGGCTCGATTGCCGGCCTGCCGGCCGGCAGCGGCGGCGCCCTGCCGGCCCTGGTGCTGGTCGGCCTGTTCTTTGTCGTGCCGGTGGTCGCGCTCTTGCTGCGCAGCGTCACCGATCCCGAGCCCGGCCTGCAGAACTATGCCGCGCTGTTCGGCAGCGGCACTTATGTGCGGGTGTTTCTCAACACCTTCCTGGTCGCGGCCGTCGTTACCGTCGTGACCATCCTCGTCGCGTTTCCGGTCGCCTGGATGCTGGCGATCATGCCGCCGGCGCTCGGTTCGGTCGTCTTCGGCATCATCATCCTGTCGATGTGGACCAATCTCCTCACCCGCACCTATGCCTGGATGGTGCTTTTGCAGCGCACCGGTGTGATCAACCGGGCGCTGATGGGGCTCGGCGTCATCCACGAGCCGCTGCCGCTCATCAACAATTTGACCGGCGTCACCATCGGCATGGTCTACATCATGCTGCCCTTCATGATCCTGCCGCTGGTCGGCACGCTGCGCGCCATCGATCCGATGACGCTGCGCGCCGCCGCCCTTTGCGGCGCTAGCCCGTCGCAGGCATTCCGCCGCATCCTGCTACCGCTGTCGCTGCCCGGCATCGCCGCCGGCGGGCTGATGGTCTTCGTCATGTCGCTCGGCTATTTCGTGACGCCCGCGCTGCTCGGCGGCACATCGAACATGATGCTCGCCGAAATGATCACCCAGACGGTGCAGTCGCTGCTCAACTGGGGGCTCGGAAGTGCTGCGGCCTTCGTGCTGCTCGCCGTCACCATGGTGCTCTACGCGATCCAATTGCGCATGGTCGGCGCCAGGCGCCTCGCCGGAGGGCTCTAAGATGCTGCTCGACTACGACCGGCTCGGATGGCTGCGTGCGGCGCTCGCCGGCTTCACTGCGCTCATCGCGGCTTTCCTTCTGTTACCGGTGGTCTTCATCGTCCTGTTGTCGTTCGGCTCGTCGCGCTGGCTGGCCTTTCCGCCACCCGGCTGGACGCTGAAATGGTATCAGGAACTGCTCGCCGACCCGGCCTGGGTCGACGCCGCTTTGACCAGCGCGAAGATCGCCGCGATGGCCGCCATCCTCGCGGTTCTGATCGGCCTGCTCGCCTCCTTTAGCCTGGTCAGGGGCGAGTTTCGCGGCCGGCAGCTCCTGCGCGGCCTGCTGCTGACGCCGATGGTGCTGCCGGTGGTGGTTTTCGCCATCGCCATCTACTCCTTTTTCCTGCGCATCGGGCTCGCCGGCACGACGATCGGTTTCGTCATCGCCCACACCATCCTGGCGCTGCCCTTCGCCATCATTCCGATCGCCACCGCGCTCGAAGGTTTCGACAAATCCATCGAGGACGCGGCGATCGTGTGCGGCGCCAGTCCGCTGCAGGCAAGGCTCAGGATCACCCTGCCCTCGATCCGCATCGGCATCTTCTCGGCGGCGATCTTTTCCTTCCTCGCCTCATGGGACGAGGTGGTGGTGGCGATCTTCATGGCGAGCCCGACCCTGCAGACCTTGCCGGTGAAGATCTGGGGCAGCCTGCGTGCCGATCTGAGCCCGGTCGTCGCCGCCGCCTCCAGCCTGCTCGTCGGCCTCACCCTATGCCTGATGATCGTCACCGCACTCCTTCGCAGGGGACTGTCCAGATGACCCGGCCATTCCTGTCCATCCGCGCGGTGAGAAAGGCGTTCGGAGCCTTCGTCGCCGTCCACGACGTCACCATCGATGTACCGAAGGGCGAATTCCTGACCTTTCTCGGGCCGTCCGGCTCCGGCAAGTCGACGACGCTCTATGCGATCGCCGGTTTCCAGGACCCGACGGCGGGCGACGTGCTTTTGGAAGACAAGTCGCTGCTTTCGGTGCCGTCGCACAAGCGCAACATCGGCATGGTCTTCCAGCGCTACACGCTGTTCCCGCATCTGAGCGTCGCCGAGAACGTTGCCTTTCCGCTGCGGGTGCGCCGCCGGCCGGATGCCGAAGTGAAGCGCAAGGTCGCCGATATGCTGGCGCTGGTGCGCCTGGAAAAATTCGCTGAGCGCTACCCCGGCGCGCTGTCCGGCGGCCAGCAGCAGCGCGTGGCGCTTGCCCGCGCGCTCGCCTACGATCCCCCGATCCTGTTGATGGACGAGCCGCTCTCGGCCCTCGACAAGAAACTGCGCCAGGAAATCCAGGCCGAGATCCGCCGCATCCACCGCGAGACCGGCGTCACCATCCTCTATGTCACGCACGACCAGGAGGAGGCGCTGCATCTTTCCGACCGCATCGCCTTGTTCAAGGAAGGCCGCATCGAGCAGATCGGCACCGGCGAGGATCTTTATCTCAGACCCGCGAGCGAGTTCGTCGCCGGCTTCATCGGCAATTCCAACTTCCTGCCGGCGGAGCACCTCGAAACAGAGAACGGCGTTGCCTTGGTGCGGCTGGCCGATGGCTCGATCGTCAAGGGCGTGAAAGCCACACAGGCGCTCGGCCGCGGCCAAAAGGCCAGGCTGATGGTGCGGCCGGAAGCGTTCCGCCTGACCCCCATGGAGGGGAATGCATCGCTTGCCGTCGAGATCGTCGACACCGCCTTCTTCGGCGATCGCCGGCGCGTCGTGGCGCGCACGGGGTCGGGCGACGAGATCGACATCAGGCCAACTTCGGATACAGCCGAACCGGGCGGCACCGATGCCGCTTCGGGACGGCAGATTTTCTTCGATCCCGCTACGGCCTTCCTGTTTCGGGTCTGAAGCCGGGCTGGGTCATCCCCGCGACTGGCTCGCCGCCATCCAGTGCCACGTCGTCACAACCGCGACATGGCCGGCGCCTCGATCACCGTCATGCATCTCGATGACGAATTGCAACGCATGATCGACCATCCGTGCGACTGCGCCATGTTCCGGAGCTGAGCGAGATGGACTTCACGTCCGGGGATTTGAAAGCCCTTTTCGGCACTTTCTCCGAGCGGATGGCGACGGAACGCGACAGGCTCTGCGCGCTCGACGGAGTGATCGGGGACGCCGACCACGGCGTCGCCATGGAACAAGGCATGAAAGCCGCGGCCGAAGCGGCGCAAGCCGCCGAAGGCACGCTGCGGGATTATATTCAATACCGCGGCCAAAGGCTTTCTCAACGCAGTCGGCGCCTCCTCCGGACCGCTCTACGCAACCGCGCTTTTGCGCGCCGTCAAGGCCGCGGGTCCGCGCGCATCGATGCCGACCGGCGAGTTGCGTACCATCATTGCGGCGATGCGCGACGGCATCGCCCAGCGTGGCAAGGCGGAACTCGGCCAGAGGACAATGCTCGACGCCTGGGGCCGGCCGCCGACGCGGCAGTCAATGGCCGCAACGCCGATGCCATAGCCGCCGCTGCCCGCCGGGGCGCGGAAGCGACGCGCGACATGATCGCAACCGTCGGTCGCGCCGCGCGTCTCGGCGAGCGCTCGCTCGGCAATGCGGACCCCGGCTCGGTCTCGGCCGCAATGCTGGTCGAAGAAATCTGCAGGGCGATAAAGATCGCTTAGGCGGTGTGCCGCCATGCGATCAGCACTTGCCAGCAGGCCTGCATTCGATACAGGAGGCGCTTCAGCCGTTTACGATCGATTGTATCGATCAACTCTCCAGCGACATGACGGCAAGGTGAAGCGCGCGCACGCCTTTTTTAATGATCGCCTCATGTCGGCGTCGTGCGAGGACGGCCGTGTAGACGGGCTGATGCAGAGTTGGAGCTTCTTCCACGATGTGGGAGGGGCGCTCGGCGGCGAAGCGTCGCGCATCGTCGGCGCGCATGTAGCATGTGCCGCCGGCCCGCCGCAGCATATTGTCCGCAAGCGTCTCGGACCCCATCGAAAGCCGGCACGCAGTCAGGTTTGGCAGCGCCTCGGCATGAGCCTTCTCGAGCGCCACCGTGTAACCCGGCCGGATGTAACTTTCGGGGCTTACATCGCAAAGCCTTCGCGCCGTGGTCGATACCATCACATATTCTTCGACCATGAGCTGGTCATACGTGATCTCGGGCAGGTAGCGCGGAGCGTAAACAACGGCAATATCAAGGTTTCCCAGGCTCAGATCCGATATCATCTGCGGCGAATAATCGGATTCGACGTGGATCGAGGACTGGGGCAAGACTTGCAACAGCATTTCCAGCCAACCAGGCAGGATCGAGCGGGTCATCCCGACCTGGGCAGCGACCCGTAGGCTCCCCTCGAACCTGTTGAAGGCGCGCACATCGTGACGCGCCTGGGACCAGGTCGACAGCATCGACCGCGCGTAGGCCTCAAACCGCCGCCCTGCCGCCGTTGGCTCGGCACCGGCGCGTCCGCGGTGGAAGAGCTCGGATCCAACGGCGGTTTCCAAGTTCTTGATACGGGTGCTGACCGTCGATTGCGTCAGTCCGAGGCGCTCCGCCGATCGGTTGAAGTTCCGCGATTCGATGATGTCCAGAAAGGTCTCGACCTGTTCCAGTTGCATAGGCAAGCCAATCGATTTTTACGATCGTATCGGCCCGATCATACGCTTGATCCAAACACTGACAAGGCGGAAGTTCGATGCAGGAATCCAGGGGCGTTCAGCGGCGCCCGCATCATCAAGAGGGACAAGTGTTCATAGTCGATTGCGATTGCCACAACTACTGGTCCAGCGCGACGGTGCTGGAGCCCTACCTGTCCGGCGTCTGGAAAGACATGTTCATCGAAGGCGAGAAGACCGGCCCCGTCGGCGCCTTTCCGCACGGCCATCGCCCCTGGTTTCATCCGCAGGATTTCTCCCGGAAGGACGTGCGGCCGAAGGTCGAGGCGGACAATTACCTGATCATGAAGGAGAAGCACCTCGATAAATACAATATCGGAGTGGCAATCCTGACTGGCGACGAGCCGATCGAGGCTTCGACGCTGGCAAATCCCTATTACGCCAGCGCG
>NZ_RZST01000209.1:0-10618 GCF_003997575.1 Mesorhizobium sp. M1A.F.Ca.IN.022.07.1.1 | reverse complement strand
GACCGCTGGCGGTCAGCGCGAAATTGACCCCGCCGGCAAGCGGCGTGCCCGCCAGCGACGACAGCGCCGATACATCGCCCAGCGTTCCCTTGACGTTTGCCTTGATATCCGAGCCTTGCGCGCTGGCGGTGCCGCTGGCGCTGAGCGAGCCGGAGGTGAGTTCCAGCTCGTTGGCCGCGAAAGCGCCTTCCGGATCGCGGGTCGCGGTAGCCGAGAATTTCACCCGTTCGCCAAGCAGCGAGCTGATCTGCGGCGGCAGCGCCTTCGATACGGCGTCGGCGTTCATCTTCAGCGTCATCGACAGGTCGGCGAGCGAGACGCCGGCGGTCAGCGCTGCATTGAGCGCATCGCTGCGCAACGTGCCCTGGTCGACGGTGACGGTGTCGCGGCTGATCGAACCGGCGAGATCGGCGGCTAGCTTGCCCGTCACCAGCGGCGCCAGGGTCGCCACGTCGGTCTTCAGGCCGGCGGCCGCGAGCTTGACATTAACCGGCCCGGTGCGGGTCGCGACGTCGAAGCCGTCGGAATGGACCTGTCCCGTCACATTGTTGAGCTGCGTGCCGCCGACGGCGATCGAGGCCAAGGAGGTGCCGATGTCGACTATCGGCGCCTTGCCGTCGCCAAAGGCGCGTGCGGTCGCCTTCTCGACCGCGACCAGGATCGGCACCGCGCTGGTGCCGACGTCGATGGTGACGGGCTTGTCCTTGGCGGAGAGCTCGACGGCAAGATCGCTGGCGCCCTTCGGGTCGACATTGCCGGTGGCCGTGCCGTGCACGGCGCCGCTCTCTACAATTGCGCGCTCGATATCGATCCCGCCTGTCGTGGTCGCCGTCCCGGCCACGTCGAAATTCGTCTTGCCGGCAAACAGCGACTTGAACTTCTCCGGCAGGAAGCGCTCGAATTCGCCGTCGCCTTTGGCCTCGACATAGTGGCCCCTGTCGCTCAACTGATGGCGGCCGGTGAGCTGGGCGACGATCTGACGGTCGACAACGAACGTGCCGATGCCGTTCCAATTGGCGAGCGGCCCCGTGCCGGAGACGACGATATCAACGGGCGGCGCATCGGGGAGCTTGAGCAAATTGGCAATGATGCCGCCGGCCGGCTCCGACGCCTTGAGATCGAGGTCGAGCTTGTTGTCGGCCGGCGCGAAACGGACCTTGGCGTCGACATTGCCCTGCTTGCCGTCGCGGCGGGCGACTTTGAGCACCGTGTCGATCGCCAGCGGCGATGGATCGGCCTTGAGCGAGCCCTTGGCGGCAAGTTCGGCAATGCCGCTGCCGGCGAGCTCTTGCCCGAGCGCGATCTCCGGCAGCTCGATCTCTTTGACGTCGATCGAGACCGGCAGACTGTTCGATGCGCCTTGCGACGGCTGTTGGCCGGCTCGTGGCAGCCGCGCCAACTCGATGCGCTCGGCTTCGATGCGATCGGCGCTGAAGTTGCGCGACAAAAGCGCCGTCGGCGACCAGTCGAGCGCCACCTTGCGCGCCACCAGCCAGGGCCCGGTACGATCCTCCAGCACGACATGATCGAGCCTGAGCTGACCGGACCAGATGCCTTCGATACCGCTGACGGTGATCTTGCGGTCCTCGGTCGAGGCCAGCTTCGAGATCAGACCAGCGAGATTCTGACGGCCGCCTTCGGTGCCGGTCAGCACGGCGAGGGCGCCGACCGCCACCACCAGCAGCAGGAGCAGCGCGTAAAGGCAGATACGAAGGATGCGCCAGAATATCCTCATCATCAGAACGCCTGACCGATGCCGGCATAGAGGCCGAAATGCGGATCGCCCGGATCGCGGTTGAGCGGCACGGCGGCGTCGATGCGCAGCGGCCCGAATGGCGTAAGATAGCGCAGACCGACGCCGGCGCCGACCTTGACGTCGGAGAAATCGGGGAAGGATTTGGTCGAGACCGTGCCGGCATCGACGAACGGAACGATGCCGATCGTGTCGGTGACGGCCATGCGCATCTCGACCGAGGTCTCGAACAGGGACAGGCCGCCGATCGGCTGGCCGTCGATGTCCTTCGGGCCGATACCTTGATAGGCATAGCCGCGCACCGAGCCGCCGCCGCCGGAATAGAAGCGCCTGTCGGCCGGAACATTCTGCAGCCTGGTGCCAACGATCGAGCCGAGCGTGGCGCGTTCGGCGAGGACGAATCTGCTCGCCGTATCGAGCGACTGGTAAGCCGAGCCTTCGCCCTTCAACTTGAGGAAGGTCGCGCCGTTCAGAATGTCGTAGCTCGGCTCGGCATAGGCGAGCGCCCGGAAACCCCTGGTCGGGTTGAGCTTGTTGTCGCGGCTGTCATAGACATATTGCAGCGGAATGCTGGCGATCAGATAGGTGTGCTTGCCGAAGGCGTCGGTGATCCTCGAGTAGTCGAGGTCGAATTCGGCCGAGACCCGCTGCCTCTTGTCGAGGTCGTAGGAGACTCCAACGTCGCCCTTGACCGAGAAATGGTCATAGGCGTCGGGGTGCTCCAACACGGTCTTGACGCCGGTGAAGAACTTCGATGTCGGCCCGAGCACCCCCGGCTTCTCGAACATGATGCCGGCATTGTAGTTGAGCGCGGAAATGCTGTTGCTGCCGATGCCGCTGATGGAGCCGTCGATGCGCAGCTTCTCCGCCTGGCCGAACAGGTTGCGGTGGCCCCAATAGCCTTCGAGCCCCAGTCCTTCCGTGTTCGAAAACGTGCCGCCGACGCCGAAAAAGCGCGGCTTGCGCTCGCTCACCTGGACGTCGATCGGAATGTTGCCTTGAGCGTCGAGGCTCTCGCCCTCCTTGATGGTCACGCTGTTGAAGACTTCGAGCCCGAGCAGCCGATCGCGGGCATCGTCAATCTCTTGCGGCGAATATTGCTGGCCCCGCTTTAGGTCGGTCATGTATTCGGTGAAGTCGCGATCGACCTTTTCGGTACCCTCGACGGTGGTGTCGCCATAGCCGGCGACCGGGCCGGCCGCGACCGTCAGTGTCACGTCGAGCGTTGAGGTGTCATGGTCTGCGACGATCTCGCGATCCGTCACCTGGGCTAGCGGTCTGCCCTCTTCCTTGAGCGCTCGCACGATCGCCGCTTCGGCCTTGAGCACGGCACCCGAACTGGCGTCGCCGCCCGCGATCAGGCCGAAATCGGCGCTCGCCAGGCCGGCCGCGTCGCCTTTCAGTCTGATGTCGCCGAGGGTGAATTTCGGCCCGGCGGCGATGCTGACGACCACCGGAATGGGCTGCGGCCCCTTGAATTCGGCGTCCGGCGGCAGTTCGTCGATGGACTTGCCCTCTATGGTGATGGTGACCACGCCCTCGTAGCGGGCGTCGGCATAAAGGGCGGCAACCAGTTGCTCGCGGTCGCTGCGCGCCTTGGCCATCAAGCCGAGCGACCCTGATACCGGATGCTCCTCGTCATTTTTGAGCGCCGAGGCATCTTTCAGTTTCTTGACCAGATCCTTGTCGGCATCGGCAGCGTCCATGGTCACCGAATAGCGCAGCCGATCGACGATGTCGGCATCCTCGTCCTTGGACGAGCCCCAAAGCTTGATGCCGAAAATCTCGAAAGCAGCCGCCGGCCGCGCTTCGCCGGCGAGCATGGCCGCGCAGACGAGCGCCAAAAGCAGGGCGCGCGGAAGCCCGCGCCCTGGCGCGATCCCTCCTGACATCTGCGTTTCATACGCCGGCATTACGCTAACCTAGACGACAAAACTAAAATTGGAATGAAGTTCTGAAACGCTCGTAAAGGGGCCACAATCCAATTGTCTGAAATAGACCGGGCTTGGAATTCACACCTTTTGCGCCTTCGCAAGAAAGCGTGAACCCTTGTCCCATGGAGGTTCTGTCGAAATACCGGCCTGTGGCCGGCATGGAAACCGTTGGCGGGTTGAAAACCTGCCGCGTTCGGCGTTGACAAGCCTGTTTGATGCTTGATCATGCCCGGACGCTGCAATGTCGGGAGGGTGATATGGCAATGCGCGCGGCTCGTGGTTTCTCGTTCCTCATTCTTCTGTTCTTTGCCTTGAGCGGGGCCGCGCAAGCGGCCGAAGCCCGGCGAATCGTGACGACTGACAATTCCGACTATTTCGGTTTCGACCTCAGGTCCGACCAGAATGTCAGCCTCGACCAATGCAAGACCACATGCCTCGGCGATCCCGCCTGCCGCGCCTTCACCTACAACACCAAGGCCAAATGGTGCTTTCTCAAATCCGACTACAATCAGCTGAAACCCTTCAGCGGCGCCGTCGCCGGCAAAGTCGCAAACGTCGATGGCGACCCCGATATCGGCGCGCCGCCTCCACTTGCCTTCTTCCCCAACTGGATGGCCGATCAGGCCCAGCAGTTCCGCAACAAGCTGACCGATCCGGCCTATGACAAGCCGACCGAAGGGCTGGCCGCACTTCAGGCTGCGGCCGAGCAGGCAGCGCTGACCGGCGACCATCGCCTGGCCATGCAGAAATACCAGGCGGCGCTGTCCGTCCTGCCCGACGACGGCGCGCTCTGGCTGGCGCTGGCGCGCGAGACGCTCGGCGTGCAGCCGGCTTCCAACACTTCCGAACCCTCGACCCTGCCGGCAAACGTCACCTCGGCCGCTTTCAACGCCTATAAGCTGGTGCGCACGGCAAAAACCCGCGCCGAGGCGCTGGCGCTGCTTGCCGCCGGCCTCGACAAGCGCGACCTTTTCCGGCCGGCCATTCAGGCCTATGAGGCGAGCCTTGCGCTGGTGAACTCGCCAGCCGTGCAGGCCGACTACGCCGACCTCAAAGCACGCAAGGGTTTCCGCGTGATCGACCATTCCGTCGATGCCGATTCCTCTTCGCCGCGCATCTGCGCCCAGTTCTCCGAGGACTTGGTGAAGACCGGCGTCGACTATTCGCAGTTCGTCACCGTCGACAATGCCGCTCCCAAGGCTGTCGAAGCCAAGGACAAGCAGATCTGCGTCGAAGGGCTTGAACATGGCCAGCACTATGACGTGACCTTCCGCGCCGGTCTGCCGGCCGCGATCGGCGAGTCGATTGCCGCTCCGGTCGTGCTGTCGATCTATGTCCAGGACCGCGCCCCGTCGGCCCGCTTCACTGGCGACAGCTTCGTGCTGCCGGCCGGCGCCCGCCGCGGCATTCCGGTCGTCACCGTCAACATGAGCGCCGCCAAGATGAAGCTCTACCGCATCGGCGACCGATCGCTGGCGCAGCTTCTGTCCGGCTACCAGTTCCTGCATCAGCTCGACGGCTATGACATTTCCACCATTTCCGACCAGATGGGCGAGCCGGTCTGGGAAGGCACGCTCGACATCGCCAACGACCTCAACAAGGAGGTCACCACCTCCTTTCCGGTCGACGAGGCGATCCCGCAGCGCAAGCCCGGCGTCTATGTGCTGACCGCCCAGCCGGTCGACGACAAGAGCAACGATTATGGTTCGCGCGCCACCCAGTGGTTCGTCGTTTCCGACATCGGTCTGTCCACTTATACCGGCCAGGACGGTCTCAACGTCTTTGCCCGCTCGCTGGGCTCTGCCAAGCCGATTGCCGGCGCCGAACTGACGCTGCTTGCCAAGAACAATGAAATCCTCGGCACGGCGACGTCCGACGCCGAGGGCCATGCCGTTTTCAACCCCGGCCTGACGCGCGGCGAAGGCGGCATGGTGCCGGCGGTGCTGATGGCCAAGCAGGGCGACAACGACTTCGTCTTCCTCGACATGGGCCGCGCCGGTTTCGATCTGTCGGACCGCGGCGTTGCCGGGCGTGCCGCGCCCGGCGCGCTCGACGTCTATACCTGGACCGAGCGCGGCATCTACCGCGCCGGCGAAGACGTCCATGTCGCCGCCCTTGCGCGCAACGGCGCCGCCAAGGCGGTCGAGAACCTGCCGCTGACCTTCATCTTCACCCGACCCGATGGCGTCGAGAACCGCCGTATCGTCAGCGACGGCGCTGCCGCCGGCGCCCATGCCGTCGATCTGTCGCTCGAGCCTAACGCCATGCGCGGCACCTGGTCGGTGTCGATCTACACCGATCCCAAGCAGGCACCGGTCGCCAGCCATATGTTCCTGGTCGAAGACTTCGTGCCGGATCGCATCGAGTTCGACTTGACGGCCGACAAGAAGGAGATCGCGCAGGGCGAGACAGCCAATGTCAGCGTCGACGGCCGCTTCCTCTATGGCGCGCCGGCCGCCGGCCTTGCGCTCGAAGGCGAGATGACGCTGTCGACCACGGACAGTTGGGATCGGTTCAAGGACTTTACCTTCGGTCTCGCCGACGAGCAGTCGGCCGAGCCTTCGGTGACGCCTTTGGCCAACCTTCCCCTTATCGGCGACGACGGCAAGGCGACCTTCCCGGTCTCGATCGACCAACTGCCCTCCACCACCAAGCTGATCAACGCCAAGGTCACAGTCCGCATGCGCGAAGCCGGCGGCCGTGCCGTCGAGCGCTCGCTCGACATCGCCGTCCATCTGGAAAAGGAGATGATCGGCATCCGCCCGGATTTCGAAGGCGGCGAGGTGCCGCAAGGCGGAACGGCGAAATTCAGCATCATCGCCGTCGATTCGAACGGCAAACGCGAGGAGCTGAAGGGCGCGCAGTGGTCGCTGGTCAAGGTCGAGCGCAATTACCAGTGGTACCGTTCGAACAATTCCTGGAACTATGAAGCGGTGAACCTCACCAAGGCCGTCGCCAACGGCCAGATCGACCTGAAAGCCGACGGCGAGGCGACCGTGTCGCTTCCTGTCGACTGGGGCCGCTACCGGCTCGAGGTCGAGACGGCCGACCCCGATGGCCCGGCGACCAGCTATGAGTTCGACGCCGGCTGGTACGTCGCCTCGACCACCACCGAAACACCGGACGGCCTGGAGATCGCTCTCGACAAGGACACTTACGCCGCCGGCGAGGTGGCCAAGCTCAAGGTGTCGCCGCATTTTGCCGGCGAACTCCTGGTCACCATCGGCGCCGAGAAGCTGTTGAAGACCGTCACCGCTTCGGTGCCGACCGGCGGCAGCACCGTCGACATCCCGGTCGGCGACGACTGGGGAGCCGGCGCCTATGTCACGGCGACTTTGTTCCGGCCCGGCGATGCGCAGGAATCGCGCATGCCGGCCCGCGCAATCGGCGTCAAATGGCTGACCGTCGATCCGGGTTCGAAGAAGCTCACTGTTGCGCTTACGCCGCCTGAAAAGACGGCCCCGCGCCAGCAGCTGTCGATCCCGGTCGCCGTCAGCGGCGCGCAAGCCGGCAGCAAGGCCTATGTGATGGTCGCGGCCGTCGATGTCGGCATCCTCAATCTCACCAACTACAAGGCGCCCGATCCGGAGGACTGGTTCTTCGGCCAGCGCATGCTGGGTCTGGAAATCCGCGACCTTTATGGCCGCCTGATCGACGGTTCGCTCGGCACCACCGGCAAATTGCGGACCGGCGGCGACGGCGCCAACATGCAGTCGCAGGGCAGCCCGCCGACCGAGAAGCTGGTCGCCTTCTTCTCCGGCCCGGTCGAGCTCGATGCCAACGGCAAGGCGCGGATCGATTTCGACATCCCGCAGTTCAACGGCACCGTGCGCGTCATGGCCGTCGCCTGGACCAAAGAGGCCGTCGGCCATGCTCAAACCGACGTCATCGTGCGCGATCCGGTGGTGATCACCGCCGGCCTGCCGCGCTTCCTGGCGCCTGGCGATGCCGCGACCATGCGTCTCGACATCGCCGACACCGACGGCCCTGCCGGCGACTACAAGCTGTCGGTCACCACGACCGGCGATCTCTCGACCGGCGACAAGCCCCTGCCCGAGAAGCTGACGCTTAGCCAGGGCAAGCGGCAAGCGCTCTCATTTCCGCTGATCGCGCAGACGGCGGGCGACGCTTCGATCACCGTCAAGCTCGCGCATAACGGCGGAACCGAGGTCGAGCAGACGCTCTACCTGCCGGTGCGCCCGGCGCAGCTCCCGGTCACCAACCGCATGGTAGTCGACCTGAAGCCCAATGGCGGCGCCTTGCGCGTCGACAAGGAGCTGCTCGCCGCAAGCGTGCTTGACGGTGCTTCGGTCAGCGTCGGCGTCTCACAGGCAGCCGCCTTCGACGTGCCTTCGCTCTTGATGACGCTCGATCGCTACCCCTATGGCTGCGCCGAGCAGACAACCAGCCGTGCCTTGCCGCTGCTCTATGTCAACGACATGGCAAAAAGCATCGGCATGGAGAGCGATCCGGACCTGCATGGTCGCATCCAAGATGCCGTCTACAAGGTGCTGAGCTACCAGGCATCAAGCGGCAGCTTCGGCCTCTGGGGCCCGGGTTCCGGCGATCTCTGGCTCGATGCTTATGTCACGGAGTTCCTGACCCGGGCACGCGAGCAGAAATACGACGTGCCGGCTCAGGCGATGAACCAGGCGCTGAACAACCTGCAGAACTCGCTTGGTTATGACCAGGACGTCCAGGATCGCGGCAGCGAGATCGCCTACGCGCTCTATGTGCTCGCCCGCAACAAGAAGGCCTCGATCGGCGATCTGCGCTACTATTCGGACACGCAGCTCGAGTCCTTCTCGAGCCCGATGGCTGTCGCCCAACTGGCCGCGAGCCTGGCGCTCTATGGCGACACCCAGCGCTCGGAGGCGACTTTCCAGACGGCCTTGCGGCTGGCACAGGCAAGCACCGAATACGACTATTATCGCTCCGATTATGGCTCGCCCCTGCGTGACGGCGCGGCGATGCTTGCGCTGGCCGCGGAATCGAAGCCGGTGCCGAGCATCGTGCCGCAGCTGATCAGGCTGGTGGCGCGTGAACGCGCCGACGCCCGCTGGACGAGCACGCAGGACGAATCCTGGATGCTCCTTGCGGGAAGGGCGCTGAAGGAAGGCAACAATTCGATCACGCTTTCCGTCAACGGCGCGCCGCATACCGGCGGCTATTCCGATCGGGTTGCCGGCAACGATCTTGTCGACAGCCCGCTCACCATCGCCAACACCGGCACCACGGCGCTACAGGCCGTCGTCACCGCGGTGGCGGCACCCGTCGAGCCGCTGCCGGCCGGCGGCGACGGCTTCACCATCGATCGTACCTACTATAGGCTCGACGGCACCGAGGCGAACATCACCGAGGCGAGGCAGAACGAACGCTATGTGGTCGTGCTCAAGGTCTATGAGCAGAACAAATGGCCCTCGCGCCTGCTGATCACCGATCTGTTGCCGGCCGGCTTCGAGATCGACAATCCGAGCCTGGTGTCCAGCGCTCAGTTGTCGAACTTTTCCTGGCTGGCGCAGACCGACGCCGCGCATCTGGAGTTCCGCGACGACCGCTTCGTCGCCGCCTTCAATCCCAACGAAGGCGACGGCTACCGCAACATCACGCTGGCCTATGTCGTGCGCGCCGTGAGGCCCGGCACCTATGCCCATCCGGCGGCGACGGTGGAGGACATGTACCGGCCGCAATATTCGGCCCGCACCGCCTCCGGCATGGTGGAGGTCAAGGCGGAGTAAGTATTCCGACGCTGGCGATCACAAACATGGCGATAGCGCTGCCCCTCATCCGCCTTCCGGCACCTTCTTCCCGTGAAAGACGGGGAGAAGGGACAAGCTCCAGCGCTGACGCCCCCCTCTCCCCGTCTTTCACGGGAAGAGGGTCAGGGTGAGGGGCAGCACCATGCTTTCCAAAAGATTTTTGCGCCGCGCTGCCATAACGGCAGCTTCCTCCGCCGCCTGTCTTGCCCTTTCCGTCGCCGCTCTCTGGCAGCTCGACCGCGCCTTCCCGCCGCCGCTCCCGGCGCCGCTGACGGTCTCCACCGAAGTGCAGGACCGCGACGGCGAACTCTTGCGCGCCTTCGCGACGCCGGACGGCTACTGGCGGCTTGGGACCCGGCTCGACCAGGTCGACAAGCAGTTCGTCGACATGCTGGTCGCTTATGAAGACAAGCGCTTCTGGGACCACCGCGGCGTCGACATGCTGGCGCTTTGTCGCGCCGCCGGGCAGTTCGCCACCAGCGGCCACATCGTTTCCGGCGGCTCGACGCTCTCGATGCAGCTTGCCCGTCTGATCGAGCCGCGCGACAGCCGCAGCCTCGCCTCCAAGGCCAGGCAAATCCTGCGCGCCATCCAGATCGAGCGGCGTTTGTCCAAGCGCGAAATCCTCGAGCGCTACCTGACGCTGGCGCCCTATGGCGGCAACCTGGAAGGTGTGCGCGCCGCCTCGCTCGCCTATTTCGGCAAGGAGCCGAAGCGGCTGACCGTATCGGAAGCAGCACTTTTGGTCGCGCTGCCGCAGTTGCCGGAAAAGCGCCGGCCAGACCGCAATCTCGACATCGCGCATGCCGCGCGCGACCGCGTGCTCACCCGCATGGTCTCGGCCGGTCTGCTCAACGAACGAGAGGCAGCGCGCGCCGCGCTCGACGACGTCTCCGGCCTGCGCCGCAAGCTGCCGGCATTGGCCGCGCATGCGTCCTACGCCATGCTGCCCAAGGCTCAACCCGGCAAGCCGCTGCAACTCACCATCCGCCGCAGTGTTCAGCAAGGGCTGGAGCAGGTGGCGAAAGAGGCCGCCAGGAAGCTCGGCCCAAAGCTTTCCGTCGCCATGGTGCTGGCCGATGCGCGCACCGGCGACATTCTTGGCGAAGTCGGCTCGGCCGATTTCTTCGACGCCAGCCGCTCCGGCTGGATCGACATGACCAAAGTAGTGC
>NZ_RZST01000208.1:0-10655 GCF_003997575.1 Mesorhizobium sp. M1A.F.Ca.IN.022.07.1.1 | reverse complement strand
TTCATGGAGGTCGCCAAGCTCAGGGCCGCGCGGCTGCTCTGGTCGAGCCTGATGAAGAAGAATTTTGCGCCGAAGGACGAGCGCTCGCTGTCGCTGCGCACCCATTGCCAGACATCGGGCTGGTCGCTGACGGCGCAGGATCCCTACAACAACATCACCCGCACGATGATCGAGGCGATGGCGGCAACGCAGGGACATACCCAGTCGCTGCACACCAATTCCTTCGACGAGGCGATGGCGCTGCCGACCGACCATTCGGCCCGCATTGCCCGCAACACGCAGCTCATCCTGCAAAAGGAATCCGGCACCACGCGCATGATCGACCCGTGGGGCGGCTCGGCCTATGTCGAGCGGCTGACACATGATCTGGCGGCCCGCGCGCTCGCTCATATCGAGGAGGTCGAAAACCTCGGCGGCATGGCGGCGGCGATCGAGAAAGGCATTCCGAAGCTGCGCATCGAGGAAGCGGCGGCGCGCACCCAGGCACGCATCGATTCCGGCGAGCAGGTGCTGGTCGGCGTCAATGCGCATCGCCCGCAAGCCGACATCGAGGTCGATGTGCTGAAGATCGATAATGCCGAGGTCAAGGCCCGGCAATTGGCGAAGCTGCAGCGGCTCAAAGGCACGCGCGACGTCGCGGCCCTGGAGGATGCCCTAACCGCCCTTACCCGGGCGGCTGAAAGCGGCGAGAACCTGCTCGAATTCGCGATCCGCGCGGCGCGGGCCAATGCGACCGTCGGCGAGATCTCGCTGGCGCTGGAGAAGGTGTTCGGGCGCCATGCAGCCACCGTGCAGACCATCTCCGGCGTCTATCGCGACGCGCTCGGCGACAATCCGGCGGTCGATCGGCTCAAGGACAAGCTCGAAGCCTTCGAGAAGAAGTCCGGTGCAAAGCCGCGCATCCTGGTCGCCAAGATGGGCCAGGACGGCCATGATCGCGGCCAGAAGGTGATCGCCAGCGCCTTTGCCGATCTCGGCTTCGAGGTCACCGTCGGACCGATGTTCCAGACGCCGGAGGAGATCGCAAAGCTGGCGGTGCAGCATGATGTCGACATCATCGGCGCGTCCTCGCTCGCGGCCGGACATCTGACGCTGATCCCCGAGCTCAAGGAGGCGCTGAGGAAGCTCGGCCATGGCAACATGCTGATCGTCGCCGGGGGCGTCATCCCGCCACAGGATTACGACGCGGTGCTGAAGGCTGGGGCGGCCGAAATCTTCCCGCCGGGCACCGTCATCCCGCAAGCGGCGGACAGGCTGATGGACAGGCTGCTGTCGGTCGAGTGAATAGCCTGTGTCGGGAACTGGTCAAACGCAACTCGTTGCTAAGGCTTATCGGCACAGCTAATGCGCCAATCGAGAGAGGAAGAGGATCCCGTCCTCAACCCGCTTCTTGCTGGCGACCATGTCAGTAGTTCCCAATCGGTTGTTATAATTTCCGTTGCAACAACAGGCCCTCCAGTTATAATTGCCGTTGCAACAGGACGACCTACCATGAACATCACCATTCGAAAGATTGGCAACTCCGAAGGTCTGATTTTGCCGAAAGAGCTTCTCGACCGACTAAACCTGAAGGCGGGCGACAACGTCATCGTCGTTCAGGAGGGCCAGGAGCTGCGCTTGCGCCGCCTTGAAGACTCTGCCGAAGAATTCGAGCGTAAGATGAAGATCGCGCGCGAACGGATGAAGAAATACGAGGTTGCCTACCGCGCGCTCGCTAAATGACCGAGCATCATTCGCGAGAATTCGTGGAGGCGATGCACGCTGAGCAGTTGCGCCTCCACGGCGGAGCCTCCGGTATACGCGACCAGGGCATGCTGGAATCTGCCCTCGCGCCCCCCCAACAGAAGGAAGCGTACGGCGAGCCCGATCTTTGTGAACTCGCGGCGGCCTATCTCTTCGGCATTGCGAAAAACCACCCCTTCGTTGACGGGAACAAGCGCACGGCTTTTGCCGCGGCCGATTTGTTTCTTTATTTCAACGGGTTAAGCGTAGAAGCCGAACAGCAGGAGGTTATCCAGTTGGTGATGATGGTCGCCGCAGGTGAAATCGATGAGATCGGAGCCGCGGCGTTTTTCCGCGACCATACAGTCAAGCCTAAGGCCTAGTTGTCGGCCTTGTCCGAAAGCTTGACGATCTCCCACTCCTTGCCGTTGACGGCAACGACCTCGCCGACCTTCTTGCCGAACAGGGCCATCGCCATCGGCGAGACATGGGAGATGCTGCCTTTCGACGGGTTGGCCTCGTCCTCGCCGACGATGCGCCAGTGGACCTTCTTGCCGTCGCCGTTTTCCAGCGTGACGCCCATGCCGAAGCGGACCACATTGCTGCCGGACTCCGGCACCGAAAGCTCCGCGCTCTCGCGCCGCGCGGTCCAGTAGCGCAGGTCGCGGGACACTATTGCGAGGCGCTCGCGATCGCCGCGTCTTTCGGCCTTGGCCATCTGATCTCGCAATTCGGAGAGATTCTCTTCGATCATCGCGAGTCCCCGCTCCGTTACCAGATTGCGGTGCGGACTGATCGGCCGTTCGCCGACACCGGCAATGGCGTTTTCGCTGTCTTCCTCGCGGGTGAAAGCTCTACTCATAACATGAACTTAAGCTTGGTGAGGCAACTGCACAAGCGGTTTGCCTGCGAGCCTGCCTTGGCACGAATCCTGCGATGGAGCGGTTGAAACGCCAGGACCTGTGCCGATGTTGAACAGACGAACGCTGCTTGCCCGCACCACCGGCCTCGCCGCTGCCGGCCTCCTTGCCGGCAAGGCGTCGGCGAAGATGCTGCCCGGCATTGAGAAGGCCACGATGCGCGGCTCGATCAACGCCATCGAAATCGGCGTGCAGCCGGGCGCGCTGGACGACCAGAGCAAGGCCTTCGCCAAGATGCTCAGCGACGCCAGCGACCGCGATGCGCCGGTGTTTCTGCCGCCCGGCACCTATCTTGTCTCCAACCTGAAGCTGCCTGCCCGCGTGCGCCTTTCGGGCGTCCCGGGGGCGACCCGCATCGTCTATGGCGGCAACGGCCACCTGATGATGGCGGAACAGGCCGAGCATATCGAGCTAAGCGGGCTGGTGCTGGACGGCAGCAACCGCTGGCTGGCCGACTATACGCAAGGGCTGCTCGATCTGCGCCGCGTCGCGCATCTCGCCATCGACAATTGCCAGGTCACAGGCAGCGGCAAGAACGGGCTGGCGCTGGAACATGTTTCAGGCCGCATCGGGCGCTGCGATATTTCGGGTGCGGCAGACGCCGGCATCTATTCGGTCGAGGCCGGCGGGCTGGAGATCTCGGGCAATACCGTCTCGGATTGCGCCAATGGCGGCATTCTCGTGCATCGCTGGCAGCAGGCGGAAGACGGCACCATCGTCAGCGGCAACCGCGTGCAGCGCATCGGCGCGAGGAGCGGCGGCACCGGCCAGAACGGCAACGGTATCAACGCCTTCCGCGCCGGCAATGTCATTATCTCCGCCAACGTCGTGTCGGACTGCGCCTTCTCGGCGATCCGCGCCAACAGCTCCAGCAATCTGCAGATCACCGGCAACACCTGCTCGCGCTCGGGCGAGACGGGGATTTATTCGGAATTCTCCTTCGAGGGTGCGATCCTCAGCAACAATCTGGTCGACGGTGCCGCCAATGGCATCTCGATCGTAAACTTCAACGAAGGCGGCCGCATGGCCGTGTGCTCGAACAATATCGTGCGCAACCTCTCGACGGTCGGCCCCTACACCGCCGACCCGCCGGGCTTCGGCGTCGGCATCAGCGCCGAGGCCGAAACCTCCGTCTGCGGCAATGTCGTGGAGAACGCGCCCCTCTACGGCATGCAGCTCGGCTGGGGTCCTTATCTGCGCAATGTGGTTGCAACGGGCAACATCATCCGCAAGTCCGGCACGGGCATCGTCGTCAGCGTCGTCGAGGGTTCCGGCAGCGCGGTCATTTCGGACAATATCATCGACGCCGCGCAGAACGGCGCCATCATCGGCCAGCGCTGGGCCAATCCGGTGACGGGCGATCTGGCAAGATCAACCTTACCGGCTACGCGCATCTGACCGTCGAGCGGAACAAGGTCAGTTAGGCCAGCGCCGCCGTCGGCCGCAGCAAGCCCACCTTGGCGCCGATACGGCTTTCGACCGGCGGATGGGCGAGTTCGGCAAGCTTTGCCGCGAGCGCTTCGTCGCTGCGCAGCAGCTTGGCCAGCACGGCGGCGATCATCACCTCGGAGGCGCGGCTGGCGCCGTCATCGCATTTCAAGGCGATGCCGAGACCGTGCTCGGGCAAGGCCGCGCAATAAACACCCTCGGCGCCGGTCTTGACGAAGATGCGGCCGGGCGCGGCCCGCATCAGCGCGAGGTCCGCCTTACCGGTGCCGGCCACCAGGAACGGTTCGGCCATGCAGGTCGAGAGCAGGCGCTTCGCCGCCTTGGCGCGTTCGAGCGCAAAGCCCCTGCCCGTCGCCATACGCGCAAAGCCCAGCGCAAAGCTCTTCAGTGGCACTGCATAGGTCGGGATCGAGCAGCCGTCGGTGCCGCAATGGTCGACATCATGCGCGGCGCCGGTCACCGATTGCATCGCGTCGCGCACCATCTCCTGCAGCGCATGGCCGGCCTTGACGTAGCCGCCATGGGCAATGCCGGAATGCACGCAGGTACAGAGGAAACCGGCATGCTTGCCGGAGCAATTGTTGTGGAGCGGGTTGGGCGCGCTGCCGGTGCGCGCCAGCGCGATCGTCGCAACGTGGCTCGACGGCCAGTGCGCGCCGCATTCGAGCGCCGTCTTATCGAGACCGGCCTTGGCGAGCATTGCTTGCGCCAGTTCGACATGCGCCGGCTCGCCTGAATGCGAGGCGCAGGCCAGCGCCAATTCGCGATCGCCGAAGCCGTAGGCGTCGGCAGCACCGGATTCGAGCAGCGGCAGCGCCTGGATCGCCTTCACCGCCGAGCGTGGAAACACCGGTCGCGCCGTATCGCCGATCTCCCAGACAGGCTTGCCGTCGGCGTCGAAGACAGAAACCGCGCCGCGATGAGCGCTTTCGACCACCGCGCCCCGCGTGACTTCGACCAGAACCGGATTTGCCATGCTGCCTCCCGCACGCGCGCGCCGGGCGCCGCTTCAATGCGGGCCGCTTCTACCTGATCCGATCGAGGATGGAAACGTAGTTGGCCACCGCAGCACCGCCCATGTTGAAGATGCCGCCGAGTTTTGCCCCAGGCACCTGAATGCCGCCGGCCTCGCCGGTCAGCTGCATGGCGGTGAGCACATGCATGGAGACGCCGGTGGCTCCGATCGGATGGCCCTTGGCCTTCAGCCCGCCGGACGGGTTGACCGGCAGCCGGCCGTCCTTGGCCGTGACGCCCTCCAGGGCGAGCTTCGCGCCCTCGCCGGGCTCCGCCAGGCCCATCGCCTCGTATTCGATAAGCTCGGCGATGGTGAAGCAGTCATGCGTCTCGACGAAGGAGAGGTCGTCGAGCGTGACGCCGGCCTTCTTCAGCGCCTGGCCCCAAGCCCGCTCGCAGCCCTCGAAGGAAAGGATGTCGCGCTTCGACATCGGCAGGAAATCCTGGACGTGCTCATTGGCGCGGAAGGTCACGGCGCGGCGCATCTTCAGCGCCGTCGCGGTGTCGGTGAGCACGAGCGCGGCGGCGCCATCCGAGACCAGCGAGCAGTCGGTGCGCTTCAGCGGACCGGCGACGAAGGGATTCTTCTCACTTTCCTGACGGCAGAACTCGTAGCCGAAATCCTTGCGCATTTGGGCATAGGGATTGTCGACGCCGTTTTTGTGGTTCTTGGCGGCAATCATGGCGAGCGCATCCGACTGGTCGCCATAGCGCTGAAAATAGGCCTGCGCGATCTTGCCGAAGACGCCGGCAAAGCCGGCCGGCGTTTCGCCATCCTCGGGCAGGTAGGAGGCTTTCAGCAGGTTCTTGCCGATCTCGGGCCCAGGTGTGGTGGTCATCTGCTCGGCGCCGACCACCAACACGACGCGGGCGGCGTTGGAATCGATGGCGCGGACGCCTTGTCTCACGGCAGCCGAACCGGTGGCGCAGGCATTCTCCACGCGCGTCGCCGGCTTGAAGCGCAGCCGGTCGTCGGCCTGCAGCACCAGGCTCGCGGTGAAATCCTGCGGTGAGAAGCCGGCGTTGAAATGGCCGAGCACGATCTCGTCGACATCGTGAGGGCCGATGCCGGCATGATCGAGCGCGTCCACGGCGACCTTGGTGATCAAGCCCTCCAGCGTCTCGCCTTCGAGCTTGCCGAAACGCGAATGCGCCCAGCCGACGATGCATGCGGTCATGACAGCCTCCATCTGCCGCGCAGCCTAGCACGTCCGGTCGCGGCATGACATTCAATATTGTTCAATAGTGAACCGTTTTCCAGCCGAAGGGATGGGGCCAGAGCGATACGATCGATTGATCCGATGCCGATTTTTTATTGATTGATGCGTCAATAAAAAATAATCTCGCTTCGAACCGGACCCCTCGCATGCCGAAAATCGGAATGGAACCGCTGCGCCGCAAGGCGCTGATCGACGCGACGATCTCGGCAATCGGCGAGCGCGGTTCGCTGGACGTGACCATGTCGGAGATCGCCGGCCGCGCCGGCGTGTCGTCGGCGCTCGCCCATCACTATTTCGGCGCCAAGGACGAGCTGCTCTTCGCCACGATGCGGCACATCCTTGCCGAGCTCAACATCGATACAAGACGAGCGCTTCGCGTCGCCGCGACACCGCGCCAGCGCGTCTCGGCCGTCGTTGCGGTCAGTTTCTCCGACGAGCAGTTCCAGCCGGAGATCATCGCGGCCTGGCTCGCCTTCTATGTCGAGGCGCAGAAATCGACCGAGTTGCGGCGGCTGCTTCGTATCTATGCGCGGCGGCTCAATTCCAACCTGATGAGCGGGCTGACCGGCATTCTGCCGAGGGCCGAAGCGGACCGCGCTGCGGAAGCGACGGCGGCGCTGATCGACGGACTCTACATTCGGCGCGCGCTGAAGGACGGCGTGCCCGATGCGCAGACAGCGATCGCGCTCGTCGAAGATTATCTCGAAACCAAGCTCAGCGGACGGAGCCTGCCTTGACCACCGAACGACCCAATTTCCTGATCGTCATGGTCGATCAGCTCAACGGCACGCTCTTCCCCGACGGCCCGGCGGATTTCCTGCACGTGCCGCATCTCAAGGCGCTCGCCGCTCGCTCGGCGCGTTTCGCCAACAACTACACCGCCTCGCCGCTTTGCGCGCCCGGCCGGGCCTCGTTCATGAGCGGCCAGCTGCCGTCGCGCACCGGGGTCTATGACAACGCCGCCGAATTCTCCTCCTCGATCCCGACCTTCGCGCATCATCTGCGCTCCGCCGGCTATTACACCTGCCTGTCCGGCAAGATGCATTTCGTCGGACCGGACCAGTTGCACGGCTTCGAGGAGCGGCTGACCACCGATATCTATCCGGCCGATTTCGGCTGGACGCCGGATTACCGCAAGCCCGGCGAGCGCATCGACTGGTGGTATCACAATCTCGGCTCGGTCACCGGCGCCGGCATTGCCGAGACCACCAACCAGATGGAGTATGACGACGAGGTGGTGTTTCTGGCCGAGCAAAAGCTGTACCAGCTTTCGCGCGAGCAGGACGATGCGGGACATCGGCCCTGGTGTCTCACCGTTTCGCTATCGCACCCGCACGATCCCTATGTCGCGCGCAGGCAGTACTGGGATCTTTACGAGAACTGCCAGACGCTCGATCCCGAAACGCCGTTCATCCCGCATGACGAACAGGACACGCATTCGCAGCGCCTTTACCGGGCAAGCGACTATCAGTCCTTCGAGATCACGTCCGAGCAGGTGCGCCGTTCCCGGCGCGGCTATTTCGCCAACATTTCCTATGTCGACGATAAGCTAGGCGAGCTTCTGGACGTCCTCAAGCGCACTCGCATGCTTGACGACACCATCATCCTGTTCTGCTCGGATCACGGCGACATGCTGGGCGAGCGCGGCCTGTGGTTCAAAATGAGCTTCTTCGAGGGCTCGGCGCGCGTGCCGCTGATGATCGCCGGCAACGGCGTGCCAGCCGGCCTCATCGAGGCGCCCGTCTCCAATCTCGACGTGACGCCGACGCTCTGTGACCTCGCCGGCATTGATATCGCTGCAATCGCGCCGTGGACCGACGGCCAGTCGCTGCTGCCGCTGCTCGGCGGCAAGCCGCGCACCGCACCCGTTCTCATGGAATATGCCGCCGAAGGCTCCTATGCGCCGCTGGCCGCGATCCGCGACGGCAAATACAAATTCGTCCATTGCGAGCTCGACGCACCGCAGCTGTTCGACCTGGAGGCCGACCCGCTCGAACGGAACAACCTCGCTGACGAGCCGGCGAACGCTGCCCTGGTGGCGGCGTTCATGGAAAAGGTCCGGGCGCGCTGGGACATGGCCGCGTTCGATGCCGCGGTGCGCGAAAGCCAGGCACGCCGCTGGGTCGTCTACCCGGCGCTGCGCAACGGCGCCTATTACCCCTGGGATTTCCAGCCGCTGCAGAAAGCCTCGGAGCGCTACATGCGCAATCACATGAATCTCGACAACCTCGAAGAGAGCAAACGGTATCCGCGAGGCGAATGATGGCAGACGTTCTGGTTCCCACCCTCGACCGCCTGAAGCAGGCCTATGCGGTGACCTCGACGGCGACGCAAGTCACGCCGCTGTTGGACTCGGCCGCACTTGCCCGGGAAGCCGGCGCCGCGCGGGTGTTCGTCAAGCCGGAATCGCTGCAATGGGCGGGGTCCTTCAAGGTGCGCGGCGCCTATTGGCGCCTTAAGCGGCTGTCGCCGGACGAAGCGAGGAAGGGCGTGGTCGCCTATTCCTCCGGCAATTTCGCGCAAGGGCTTGCGGCTGCCGGCCAGGCGCTCGGCATTCCCGTCACCATCGTTATGCCGATCGACGCGCCTGCCGCCAAGCGCGACGCGACCGCCGGCTATGGCGCGCGCGTGGTGCTGACCGATCATGGGGAGCGTGCCCGCGAGGAAGTTGCCGCCGCCAAGGCGCGCGAGATCGCCGAGACCGAGCACCTCACCTTGCTCCACCCCTTCGACGATCCCGAGATCGTCGCCGGCCAGGCAGGGGCCGGGCTGGAAGCGCTCGACCAGTTGGCGGCGAAGAAGGCCCACGCCGATCTGGTGTTCTGCTCGGTTGGCGGCGGCGGGCTGATCGGCGGCGTTTCGCTCGCCTTCCATTATCTGTCACCGAACACCGAGATCATCGCCGTCGAACCGGAAGGCTTCAACGGCATGGGCTTGTCGCTGGCGCATGGCGCGATCGAGACGATGCCGATCGGGCCGAGATCGATCTGCGACGGGCTGATGGCGCGCAAGCCAGGCGAGGCGCCCTTCGCGGCGGTGAGTGCTGCCGGCGTTCGCGGCGTCACCGTCGAAGATGCCGCGGTGCGGAATGCAATGAAGATCGCCTTCGAGCGGCTGAAGCTGGTGCTGGAGCCTTCGGGCGCGGCCTCGCTTGCCGCGCTGCTCGGCGGCAAGGTGGATGTGGCGGGCAAAACCGTCCTTGTGGTGGCTACCGGCGGCAATGTCTCGCTCGCCGACTTTATGGCGCATATGAACAATGCTTGAAGCGGATTTCGTCATCATCGGATCCGGCTCCGCCGGCTCGGCCATGGCCTACCGGCTGTCGGAAGACGGCAAGCATTCGGTGATCGTCATCGAGTTCGGCGGCACCGATATGGGGCCGCTGATCCAGATGCCGTCGGCGCTGTCGATCCCGCTCAATATGAGCCTTTACGACTGGGGCTTCGCCAGCGAGCCGGAGCCGCATCTCGGCGGCCGCGTGCTCGCCACCCCGCGCGGCAAGGTGATCGGCGGTTCGTCCTCCATCAACGGCATGGTCTATGTTCGCGGCCATGCGCGCGACTTCGACCATTGGGCCGAACAGGGTGCTGCCGGATGGGGCTTCGCCGACGTGCTTCCATATTTCAAGCGCATGGAGGATTCCGACGGCGGCGAGGACGGCTGGCGCGGTCAGGGCGGCCCGCTGCATGTGCAGCGCGGCACGCGCAAGAACCCGCTTTACGGCGCCTTCCTCGAGGCGGGCCGGCAGGCCGGCTTCGAGCTCACCGACGACTATAACGGATCGAAGCAGGAAGGCTTCGGGCCGATGGAGCAGACCATCTGGCGCGGCCGCCGCTGGTCCGCGGCCAATGCCTATCTGAAGCCGGCGCTCAAACGAAAAAATGTTAGCCTGCTCAAAGGTTTCGCGCGGCGCGTGGTGATCGAGAATCAACGTGCCGTCGGCGTCGAGATCGAAGCTCACAAACAGATTCAGGTCGTTAAGGCGCGACGTGAGGTGATTGTGGCGGCGTCGTCGATCAATTCGCCGAAGATCCTTATGCTGTCCGGCATCGGTCCGGGCGCACATCTGCAGGAAATCGGCATAGAGGTCATTGCCGACCGGCAGGGTGTCGGCCGCAATCTGCAGGACCATCTGGAGCTTTATATCCAGCAGGAAGCGACCAGACCGATCACGCTGAATTCGGTGCTCAACCCGTTCTCCAAGGCAATGATCGGCGCGCAGTGGCTGTTCTTCAAGACCGGCCTCGGCGCCACCAACCATTTCGAGGCGGCGGCCTTCGTGCGTTCGCAGGCCGGTGTCGACTACCCCGATATCCAGTATCACTTCATC
>NZ_RZST01000207.1:0-10704 GCF_003997575.1 Mesorhizobium sp. M1A.F.Ca.IN.022.07.1.1 | reverse complement strand
ATTGAAGGCCGATCTCGTCTTCGAAGATCGCTTCGGCGACACCACGCCGCCTTTCGGGGCGCTGCCTGTCGGGCCGCCCGATCATGGCGTCACCTTGCGCCCAAACGCCTTGGTCGGGCGAGCTGACGCCACCGGAGCGGGACTGGCGGCCGCGATCGTTTTGCCCTCCCCGGCCGCGGGCGCCTGCACGCTCTTGCCGAAGACGCGAAGACTGGTCGAGGCCAGCTCCGGCCGGGCAAGCACATAGCCTTGCACCATCGACGCCCCGGATTTCTCGGCGAGCTCGAGCTGCCAGCCTTCCTCGATGCCTTCGAACACCGTGCGGATGCCCTGACTTTCGAAGCTCGTCACCATCGTTGTCAGCAGCGCGAATCCGGCTCCGGACTCCATCAGCTGCGTGATCCAGTTGGCGTCGAACTTGACGATGTCCGGCCGCAATTCCTTGATGCGGTTGATGTCGGATTCGTCGGCGCCGTAATCGTCGACGGCGATGCGGAACCCGTTGGCGCGCAGCGCCTCGACGAAGCTGTAGAGCGTTTCCTGCGAAGCCGATTTCTGCTCGGTGACCTCGCACACGATACGGCGCGGGTCGATGCCGGCCTCGTGCAGCACCAGCCGCATGTCGCGCAGCGCCTTGTCGACGATGGCGCGGTCGGTGAACACCGACGGATCGAAATTGACGAAAATCGACGCCTCTTGCGGCAGACAGCCGCCGGCGTTGAGCAGATGCAGCGTCCTGGTCAGCGCCTCGATATGCAGCCGGTCGCCTGCGGGGCAAGTGCCGAAGAAGCTCATCGGCGATTGCGGCTCACCGTCGCGGAACGGGCGGATAAGCCCCTCGAAGGCGACGAGCGAAAGCTTGCCTCCATCGAAGGCGAAGATTGGCTGGAAGGCGCTCTGCAGCGTGTAGATTCCCCAGACACCGCTTGAGGTGCCGTCATCATGACGGATGATATGGGCAAGCCCGATGCTGCGCGACAAAGGTCCCTCGCTCCGCAGAATAAGCGGAATTCGATCTGCCATCCTGCCAGCCAAGGGTTTACCGCTCGTTGATGAATTTATAGTTGCCGCTCACGCCACCTTGACCTCTGGATCACCCGACAATGCTTGCGCTTGGCCCGATGATGCGACATGAGAGGCGCCGCGGCCGCTCCTGGCCGCGCCCTTCTCTTGGAGACGCTCTGTCATGGCCTTTCTTGCCGACGCCCTTTCCCGCGTGAAGCCTTCCGCGACCATCGCGGTGACGCAGAAAGCGCGTGAGCTGAAAAATGCCGGCCGTGACGTCATCGGCCTCGGCGCCGGCGAGCCGGACTTCGACACGCCCGATAACATCAAGAACGCGGCGATCGAGGCGATCCGCCGTGGCGAGACCAAGTACCCGCCGGTCTCCGGCATCGCGCCGCTGCGCGAGGCGATCGCCAAAAAATTCAAGCGCGAGAACAATCTCGACTACCGACCGGAGCAGACCATCGTCGGCACCGGCGGCAAGCAGATCCTGTTCAACGCCTTCATGGCGACGCTGAACCCCGGCGACGAGGTCATCATCCCACGCCCCTATTGGGTGAGCTACCCGGAAATGGTGGCGATCTGCGGCGGCACGTCCGTCTTTGCCGACACCTCGATCGACAACGGCTTCAAGTTGACGGCTGAGGTGCTGGAAAGGGCGATCACGCCGAAGACGAAATGGCTGCTGATGAACACGCCGTCCAACCCATCGGGCGCCGCTTACACCGAGCGTGAACTCAGGGCCCTGGCCGACGTGCTGCTCAAGCACCCGCATGTCTGGACGCTGACCGACGACATGTATGAGCACCTGACCTATGGCGACTTCGTCTTCAAGACCATCGCCGAGGTCGAACCGAGCCTCTACGAGCGCACGCTGACCATGAACGGCGTGTCGAAGGCCTATGCCATGACCGGCTGGCGTATCGGCTACGCCGCCGGCCCGGTGCCGCTGATCAAGGCAATGGACATGATCCAGGGCCAGCAGACTTCCGGCGCCTGCACCATCGCGCAATGGGCGTCCGTCGAGGCGCTCAACGGCCCACAGGACTTCATCGCCAAGAACAAGGCGATCTTCCAGGGCCGGCGCGACCTCGTCGTGTCGATGCTCAACCAGGCGCGCGGCATCTCTTGCCCGTCCCCGGAAGGCGCCTTCTACGTCTATCCATCCTGCGCCGAGCTGATCGGCAAGAAGACGAAGGCCGGCAAGGTCATCGACAATGACGAAGCCTTCTGCTCGGAGTTGCTCGAAGCCGAAGGCGTTGCCGTTGTGTTCGGATCGGCCTTCGGCCTCGGCCCGAACTTCCGCATCTCCTACGCAACATCGGAGGCGCTGCTGGAGGAAGCCTGCACCCGCATCCAGCGCTTCACTGCGTCGCTGACCTGATCGGCAACGCCGCCATCCACAAAAACCCGGCTTCGCGCCGGTGGCTTCGCGCCGGGTTTTTGCTGGGACGGCAATCAGCCGCCATACTGCTCGTCGGAGACCGCCTCGAGCCACTCGGCATGGACGCCGTCCAGCGCTTCCTGCATGGCGACATGCGTCATCGTGGTCTTCGGCCCGGCGCCGTGCCAGTGCTTTTCACCCGGCGCGAAGGAGATGACGTCGCCGGCCCTGATCACCTCGATCGGCCCGCCCCACGTTTGCGCAAGCCCGGCGCCGGCGGTGACATAGAGCGTCTGGCCGAGCGGGTGCGTGTGCCAATGCGTGCGGGCGCCCGGTTCGAAACTGACCAGGGTCGCCCTCAGCCGCGCCGGCGCCTCCTTCTCGATGATCGGCGTCTGCAGCACCTTGCCGGTGAAATACTTTTCAGGCGCGATGATCGTCGGCACGCTGCCGCACGCAATGATCCTCATCGTAGAAACTCTCAAATCGTTAGGGACCGTCCGCCGCAGCGGGAGGTCAGTTTCTTGCTATATGGCGACCGGCGCAATCGCCTTTGAGCGCTTGAGCCACCGGGCTGTTCGAAACCGAGCACAAAACCAAAGCCGGCGCATTTCCTATTTTCCTTGCCCTCTCCGCTAACCCGTGTGACGATGGCCTTGGCAGGTGGTGAGCAACAACCCCGCCCGCGACGGCTGAACAGGCCGGCCGCCGCTCCCAGGGAAACGCCTGAGTGGAGGTCAGCCATGGGTAATCGCGCCGGAGGACGACGCACGGGACCGAAATGCATCGCCATAGTCGGTCCCTTCGCAAGCGGTAAGACGACACTTCTCGAAGCTATCCTCGCCCGCACGGGCGCCATTCCCCGCCAGAATCCCGTCTCATCGGGCAACACGGTTTCCGATCATTCGCCAGAAGCCCGCGCCCACGCCATGAGCGTCGAGGCGACCTTTGCCACGACGGAATTCATGGGCGAGCAGTTCACCTTCGTCGATTGCCCCGGTTCCATCGAGTTCGCCTTCGAGGCGGAGCCGGTGCTTGCCGCCTGCGATGTCGCCGTGGTCGTGGCCGAAGCGGACGAAAAGAAGATACCCGCGCTTCAGCTCATCATGCGCAAGCTCGACGATCTCGGCGTGCCGCGCATCCTGTTCCTCAACAAGGTGGACAAGGCGGTCGCCGGCGTGCGCGAGACGCTAAAGATGCTGCAGCCGGCCAGCTCGGCGCCGCTGCTGCTGCGCCAGATTCCATTGCGCAAGGATGGTGTCGTCATCGGCTCGATCGATCTGGCCTTGGAGCGCGCCTATGTCTACCGCGAATATGCCGAAAGCCAGGTCGCCGAGATTCCGGACGACGACAAGGCGCGCGAGCTCGAGGCACGGTTCTCGATGCTGGAGACGCTGGCCGACCATGACGACCAGCTGATGGAGCAGTTGCTGGAGGAGATCGAGCCGCCGAAGGACGCGATCTTCGATGACCTTGCCGCTGACCTGCGCGCCGGCTCGGTGACGCCGGTGCTGATCGGTACCGCCGAGAAGGGCAACGGTGTGCTGCGCCTGTTGAAAGCTATCCGCCACGACGCGCCTGACGTCGAGGCGACGCGCAAGCGCCTTGGCGCGCCTGATGGCAGCCAGACGGTCGTGCAGGTGATGAAGACCATCCACACCGCGCATGGCGGCAAACTGTCTATTTCGCGTGTGCTTTCCGGCCAGGTGGCCGACGCGGCCGAACTCTTCCTCTCCAGCGGCGACACGACGAAGGTCTCCGGCATCTACAAGATGCTTGGCAAAGACCAGTTGAAGCTGCCGTCGGCCAAGGCTGGCGATACCGTCGCGCTCGGCAAGCTCGACAATGTCAGGACCGGCCAAACGCTGAGTTCGGCCAAGGGCGGCATCAAGCCGCTGATCGCCCTGGAGCCCCCGCAACCGGTGTTCGCATTCGCTCTGCGCCCCAAGGAGCGCAAGGACGAGGTCAAGATGTCGGCAGCGATCCAGAGGCTAGCCGAGGAAGACCCCTCGCTCAGCCTGCACCACAACCAGGATTCCGCGGAGACCATATTGTCGGGCCATGGCGAAATGCACCTGCGCGTCGTGCGCGAGCGGCTGGAGGGCAAGAACCAGATCCCGATCGATGGCCATTCGCCGGCGGTGCCCTATCGCGAGACGATCCGCAAATCCGCGCAGCAGCGCGGCCGCCACAAGAAACAGTCGGGCGGCCACGGCCAGTTCGGCGACGTGGTGATCGAGATCAAGCCGCTGCCGCGCGGCACGGGTTTCCAGTTCACCGACACCATCACCGGCGGCGTCGTGCCAAAAACCTACATCCAGTCGGTGGAGACCGGCATCCGCGACTATCTGAAATCCGGTCCGCTCGGCTTCCCGGTGGTCGATGTCGCCGTCAACCTTTCGGACGGCTCCTATCATGCCGTCGACTCGTCCGACATGGCCTTCCAGATGGCGGCCAAGCTGGCGATGAAGGAAGGCATGGCGGCCTGTTCGCCGGTTCTGCTGGAACCGATCATGAAGGTCGAGATCGTCACGCCTTCAGATGCGACCTCGAGGATTATCGCTTTGATCCCGCAGCGGCGCGGCCAGATCCTTGGCTATGACGCGCGGCCCGGCTGGCCGGGCTGGGACGTGGTCGAAGCGACCATGCCCCAGGCCGAGATCGGCGACCTGATCATCGAGCTGCGCTCGGCGACGGCAGGCGTCGCCAGCTACAAGGCCGTCTTCGACCATATGGCCGAGCTGACCGGGCGCCTCGCCGACGAGGCGATGAACGCCAACGGCAAGGCCGCCTGATCGGATCTTGTTGAAGACGTGAAAACGGCGCCCGGATCGTCCGGGCGCCGTTCTTATTGCGGACTGTCTTCCTTGGGAGGCAACGGCAGGTCCGCCGCATCAGGAAATGGATCGGACGCGGTAGCTGCCTGAGCCCGGCCTGTCCGAGTGATGCCCCCATCTCCCGGACCGACCAACCGCGTCCTATGATCTACCTAATCGATAGAGTGCGTCTGCGACATGTTACCCGATGTTACATGTCACTGTTACGCGGGCCGCGCGCACGCATTTCTGGTGTCGGCGTGACTTCGGCGCAACAAAAAAGCCGGATCAATAAAGATCCGGCTGAGTTTGATTGGAAGTGCCGATTAGGGCTAACCTCCAGAGGGGAACACTCGAGGGCGCTAATGGGAGGAGAACGCGCCCTGGAGATGAACTATATATGTGCTCATCATGCTCAAGAAACAAGCATCTATTTTGCAACACACGCATGCAAAAAGAGGTAGGCTGTGGTCTAATCCGTCGCGAGAACCGATAGGACCAGAAAAAATCGCCGAATCCAGAGCCGTTCCGGACTGAAAGCGATCGCTGATATGCAAACCGGGTCAGATTCCGGTGCCGAAATACGCTAAATTCACAATGATGCGAACTTGGGCTGGTCGCGTTTATTTCTGCGGCAGGAGAGCCCGATGCGAACTTTTTCGGCAATTGCCGGCAGCGCCTTGTTCTTTGTCTCCGCCCCGGGCGCGCTGTCTCCGGCTGGCTGCCCCACGCCATGGCGCGCTTAAGTCCCTGTCGTGGGCCAGGTCAGGCCGGCACCACCCGAATATCGGCAGGTCCTGCTAGTAGGACCAACTGCGCGCCTTGGCGATGATGAAATCGCGGAACACGTGCAGCTTCGCCTGGTTCTTCATCGCGTCGGGATAGGCGAAATAGGTGTCGAAGGACGGCACCTCGGTTTCGGGCAGCAACTGGACGAGGTTCGAGTCCTTGTTGATGACGTAGTCGGGCAGCATGGCGATGCCGGCGCCGCCCTGGACCGCGCGCTTGATAGACAGGATGTCGTTGATCTGCAGCGTCGGCACCCTTTGCCCGCCCTCGAAATCGCCGACCGTCTCCAGCCAGTTCAGCTCCGACAGATGCGAGGGCACCGGCACGCCGAAGGTGACGATCCGGTGGTTCCTGAGCTCGGCGATCGAGGCGGGCTTGCCGAACTTCGCCACATAGGAAGGCGACGCATAAAGGTGGAAATGCACCGTGAACAGCCGGCGCTGGATAAGATCCGGCTGCTGCGGCTGGCGTAGGCGGATGGCGCAATCGGCCTGACGCATGGTGAGGTCGAGTTCCTCGTTGGCGAGGATGAGCTGCAGGCTGATCTCGGGGTAGAGCTCGATGAATTCCTGCACGCGCTCGGTCAGCCAGCCGGCCCCGAGCCCCACCGTTGTTGTGACCCTCAGCACGCCGGACGGGCGATCCTTGGTCTCGGTCAGCCGCGACTTGATCGTCTCCAGCTTCATCAGCACGTCATGTGCCGTGCGGAACAGCATCTCGCCCTGCTCGGTCAACACGAGGCCACGCGCGTGGCGATGGAACAGCGCCACGCCGACGTCATGCTCCAGTGCGCTGACCTGCCGCGAGATCGCCGACTGCGACAGATGCAGCGTTTCGGCGGCATGGGTAAACGACCCAGCCTCCGCCGCAGCGTGAAACACGCGTAGCTTGTCCCAGTCCAGCGCCATGATTCCCCTCGTGTTGCCCTTGGCGTCTGAATGAAAAATCAGGCTTTTAAACGGCTTTTTTCAGCCGATCGATTATTCCGCCGCTTCGCGGTGAACCTCGATCCCCGCCAGATATTTCTCCGCCTCGAGCGCGGCCATGCAACCGAGCCCGGCAGCTGTAACCGCTTGCCGGTAGACATCGTCGGTGACGTCGCCGGCGGCGAAAACGCCGGGAACGTCGGTACGGGTCGAATCGGGCGCCGTCCACAGATAGCCGTTCGGCTTCTGCTTCAGCTTGCCGATGAAAAGCTCGACCGCCGGCGCATGGCCGATCGCGACAAAGACGCCATCGACCTGCAGCCGCGACACTTCGCCCGTCACCACATTGCGCAGCTTCAAGCCGTCGACCGAAGGCGGCAGCGGTGCCTTGCCCGGCTGCCCGGTGATCTCGTCGACGACGGTATCCCAGATGATGCGGACATTGTCCTTCTTGAACAGCCGCTCGCGCAGGATGCGCTCGGCGCGGAAATCGTTGCGGCGGTGAATGACGGTGACGCTCCTGGCGAGGTTGGCGAGGTAGAGCGCCTCCTCCACCGCCGAATTGCCGCCGCCGACCACGGCGACATCCTTGCCGCGATAGAAGAAGCCGTCGCAGGTGGCGCAGGCCGAGACGCCGAAGCCCATGAACGTCTGCTCGGACGGGATACCCAGCCACTTGGCTTGCGCGCCGGTGGCGATGATCAAAGCGTCGGCGGTGTAGACGGTGCCGGAATCGCCGGTGGCGCGAAACGGCCGCACATTGAGATCGACCTCGGTGATGATGTCGTTGACGATCTCGGTGCCGACATGCTCGGCCTGCTTGAGCATCTGCTCCATCAGCCAGGGGCCCTGGATCGGATCGGCGAAGCCCGGATAGTTTTCGACGTCGGTGGTGATCATCAACTGACCGCCCTGCTGCAGGCCGGCGACAAGCATCGGCTTCAGCATGGCGCGGGCGGCATAGATCGCCGCGGTGTAGCCGGCCGGCCCGGAGCCGATGATGAGAACGGGCGCGTGTTTGGTGTTCATGAAAAAGTCCCCTGCGGCGCGAGGGCCGTGGTTTTGTTGCCGGTAATGTAAGTGCTGCCCGCCAAGCCAGCAAGGCAGCTTGGCCTTCGTCCCCGGAAAGCTTCATAGCGGTATACAGGGCCATATCGCAGCCAGTTGCAGAAAAATCATCGCAAAGGGATGGCCTCGCGCGCGAAACCAAATTACAAAATCGCGAAAGATTCTTGCGCGAAAGCCGATCATGCCGCTCAAAGCCGATCTCGACGCCATCGACTGGAAGATCCTGCGAGAGCTGCAGAGTGACGGTCGTATGACCAATGTCGAGTTGTCCGGCCGCGTCGGCATCTCGGCGCCGCCTTGCCTGCGCCGCGTCAGGCGACTGGAAGAGGCCGGCATCATCCGCGGTTACCGTGCGCTCCTCAATGCGCCGGCGCTCGGCATGGATGTCGTCGCCTTCTGCCTGATCGGCCTGCACCATCAGGCCGACGCCGAGCTCAAGGCTTTTGCCGAGCGGACGAGGGGCTGGCCGATCGTTCGCGATGCCTGGATGGTGTCGGGCGAGTCCGATTTCCTGCTGCATTGCGTGGCAAGCGACCTTGGCACCTTCCAGACCTTCGTCATCGAGGAGCTCGCCTCGGCGCCCAATGTCGACACGGTGCGCACCGCGCTGACCATCCGCCGGGTCAAGGATGAGGGGCTGGTCGCCTTTCCGGCTTAATGCGCCGGCTTCCGATGAAGCCGCTGGAAAAACAGCGGTTTGGCGCTCAATTTTGAATCAATCCGCGATCATTGCGATCGTATCGCGGTGAGCAGACCTTCCAGGTCCCGCACATCGCGCAGCGGCAAAACGGAAAAGCCGCCCATCGGTGTGGCTTCGCCATCGACAAGCCAGCCGCGCTCGAGGCCGGCGCGCTGGCCTGCTTCCATGTCGGCCGGCTTGTCGCCGACGATCAGCGATCGCTTGAGATCGAGGCCGAGGCGGCGCCCTGCCTCGAGCAGCATGCCCGGATTGGGCTTGCGCATCGGATGATCGGCCATCGCCAGCGGGCCCGAACCGGCCTCGTGGTAGGCGCAGGCCAGCACCATGTCGACGGCTGCGTTCTTCTCGGCAAGCAGTTCGAGCACCCGCTGATTGACCCGGGCGAAGGCATCCCAGCCAAAATAGCCGCGCGCGATACCGGACTGGTTGGTGATGACGACGACCGGAATGCCGCGCCGATTCGCGGCTTCTATGGCAGGCGCGATACCGTCGCGCAGCACCATGGCGTCCGGATCGTCAGGATAGCCGGTATCGATATTGATGGTGCCGTCACGGTCTAGAAACAGTGCCGGCAGGCCAGCCGGAAACGCCTTGGCGCCAATCCGCTCGATCCACAGGCCGGGCTCGACGAGCGGAAAATCCCCTTCGCGGTCAGCCATTGCTGAGACGCGCTTCGACCGCCTCGCACAGGTGGTGATAGAGGCAGAGATGCCCCTGCTGGATGATCGGCGTCGAGGTCGACGGCACGTTGAGCAAGATGTCCGTGAGCGGCTTGAGCTTGCCCCCGGTGTCGCCGGTGAGGCTGATCACCGTCATGCCCATGGCCCGCGCCTGCTCGGCGGCGGCAAGGATGCTCGGCGAATTGCCGCTGGTGGAGATGGCGAGCAATACCGCGCCTTCCGACCCATGCGCCTCTACCTGGCGTGAGAAGACGGTGTCGAAGCCGTAGTCGTTGCCCCAGGCGGTCAGCACCGCCGCATTGGCCGGCAGCGCGATGACATTGTAGGCCTTGCGCTCTTTAAGGAACCGGCCGACCAGTTCGCCGGCGATGTGGATGGCGTCGCTCGCCGAGCCGCCATTGCCGCAGATCAGCAGCGCCTTGCCGTGTGACAGCGCCTTCACGACCGCGCTCACCGCGCGCTCCATCTCGCCGGTGAGATCGCGCTCGACCATTGCCGAGATCGCCGCCGCGGAGCGGACCAGATAGTCGTTCAGCTCGGACATGAAACCCTCAATTCGCGCCGCCGGCGCGCAGCTTGCCGATGGTTTTGGTGGTGCTCTTGCCGGCGACGAGGTCGACCAGCACCACACGCCCGCCCGCGTTCTGCACCACGTCGGCGCCGACCACGGTCTCGATCGTGTAATCCGCGCCCTTGACCAGGATGTCGGGCAGAAGCGCCTCGATGAGCTTGAGCGGCGTGTCTTCCTCGAAGACGACAACGGCATCGACCGAGGCGAGCGCCGCGAGCACACAGGCGCGGTCGTGCTGGTCGTTGACCGGACGTCCGGGCCCTTTCAGCCGGCGCACCGAGGCGTCGCTGTTCAAGCCGAGCACCAGCCGGTCGCATCGGCTGCGCGCGGCGTGCAGCAGGCTGACATGGCCGGCATGCAGAATGTCGAAGCAGCCATTGGTGAAGCCAACCGACAGCCCCTCCTCTTTCCAGGCCGCCACCATCCTGGCCGCCGCATTGGCGTCGAGAATGGCGTCCTTGTGGGCGACCGGTCCATGCGAGCGGAACAGCGCGCCGGAAAGCTCCTCCACTGTCAGCCGCGCCGTGCCGCGCTTGCCAACGACCACGCCGCCGGCGGCATTGGCGATTGTAGCAGCCTGCACCCGGTCGGCGCCCGCGGCGAGCGACAGCGCGAAGGTGGCGATGACCGTGTCGCCGGCGCCGGAGACGTCGAACACTTCGCGCGCCTGCGTGGAGATATGGCGGGCATCCTCCGCGGTGACCACGCTCATGCCCTTTTCGCTGCGCGTCGCGACGATGAACTCGAAGTCATGCGCGGCAATCA
>NZ_RZST01000206.1:0-10713 GCF_003997575.1 Mesorhizobium sp. M1A.F.Ca.IN.022.07.1.1 | reverse complement strand
GCGCCGGCGCTTGCAAGCAGGGCGACGGTGACCGACCGGTCCAATGCTTGCCCGGTCGTTCAAGTTTGAGCATCATCGCGAAGGACACCGGCCGGCGGGCCATGCGACGGAGGGGTCATGCGCGACGAGCGGCCGAAATCGATGCTTCGCGAATTCCTCGACGGCGAGGCGGCCGGCGGCATCATCCTGATGGCGGCCGCCGCCCTTGCGCTCATCGTCGCAAACTCGCCGCTCGCCGAAACCTATTTCGCCGCCCTCCACGCCTATCTCGGTCCGCTCAGCGTCTCGCACTGGGTGAATGACGGGCTTATGGCGGTGTTCTTCCTGCTGGTCGGGCTGGAGATCAAGCGCGAGATGCTGGACGGCCAGCTCTCAACCTGGCCGCGCCGCGTGCTGCCGGGCATCGCCGCGGCCGGCGGCATGGTGTTTCCGGCGCTGGTCTATGTGTTGGTCAACCGCGACAACCAGGCGGCCCTTCCCGGCTGGGCGATCCCCACCGCCACCGACATTGCCTTCGCGCTCGGCGTGCTGTCGCTGCTCGGCAGCCGCGTGCCGGCCTCGCTTAAAGTGTTTCTTACCGCTTTGGCCATCATCGACGATCTCGGCGCCGTCATCATCATCGCGCTGTTCTACACCAGCGGCCTGTCGCTCGCCTATCTCGGCGCCGCCTTCGCGGTCATCGCCGTATTGATCGTACTCAACCGCATGCGGGTGATGAACCTCTTGCCCTATCTCGTACTCGGCGCGGCGCTTTGGGTGCTGGTGCTGAAGTCGGGCGTGCATGCGACGCTTGCCGGCGTGGCGCTGGCGCTCACCATCCCGCTCGAGCGTTCGCCCGCCATCGGTCACGACGTCGAACACTCGCCGCTGCACCGGCTGGAACATGGCCTGCACAAGCTCGTGCCCTTCATCGTCATCCCGATCTTCGGCTTCGCCAATGCCGGCGTCTCGCTCGGCGGCCTGAGCGTTGCCGCGCTGGTCGAGCCTCTGACGCTCGGCGTCGCCGCCGGCCTCGTCGTCGGCAAGCTGGTCGGCGTCTTCGGCGCCTCGGTTCTCGCCATCCGGCTCGGCCTCGCCGACCTGCCGGCCAATGCTGGCTGGCTGCATATGATCGGCATTTCGCTTCTGTGTGGCATCGGCTTCACCATGAGCCTGTTCATCGGCCTGCTCGCCTTCGCCAATGACGCGGCCCTTCAGGACGCGGTGAAGGTCGGCATCCTCGCCGGCTCGCTGATCGCCGCGCTGGTCGGCGCGGCGGTGCTGCTGATGGCGCCGGCGCGGGGTGGCGCCGAAGAAGAAGTGGAGTAGGGCAGCGGGGAACGCGGTCTTGCCGATCAATGGAAGCGTTGTAAGGCGCACCACTACTTTCCGATGACTTGAATTTGATGAGTTGAAGCTATCGCTGGAGTGCTAGCGTGCTTCAGCGTGCCGTCAGACAGCGATGGGGCAATTCACTCGGTTAAGGGGCCAGCAAAAATGGTATGCCGCACAACAAGTGTCATAGCAACGGTCGCGGTTTTGGGCCTTGGGCTCTCTCCGGCGGCTGCGTTCACACATCTGTCGAGCTATGAAAAAACGGCACTGACGGGCCAAGAGATTCTCGTCTTTAAGGGAGCGAGCCTGAACGCGGACTGCTCTTCTGCCGGCAAGGACGATGTAAAAATTATCTCCGGGCCGAGTCATGGGGAAGTTAGGTTGGTTGAAGGGAAGGTTTACACATCTTTTGCGAAAACCAACCAGAGATTTAGATGCAATTCTCGAAAGGTCGACGGAATAAAAGGCGTCTACAAATCGGCTGCCGGGTTCAAGGGGCAGGATCAGATGACCTTCTCGGTTCATACTTTTGATGGGAACGCGTACAAAATTGTCGTGGACGTCAATGTCGAGTAGGGGCTGCGCTTTGGGTCCCGGCGCAGTGCAGCCCGGTGCTGCGCGGCCCGCGGCCAGCGACGACGAGATAGCGTCCTACTCGCTTTCGCCGTCCAGCACCGGCACCGAAACACCGGCAAGCTCCGCCGCCAGCAGCCGCGCCGCGCCCGCACGCGCGATCCTGAGCATCAGCGCCTTGCGCGTCGCGGCGGCCATGCGGTGCTCCGGCGCCTCGCGCAAGATCTCCGCGCCATAGCCGTCGGAGAGGATGAAGCCGCATTCCTCCGGAAAGATTTCCGCGGGCACGCCGGGATGGGTGGCGAAGAAGAAGCGGTCGGCATGCAGCCGGTAGTCCGGCCATTTGCGATCGACGCGAAAATCCTCGATCGAGGATTTGATCTCGATGATCCAGATGTCGCCCTGCCGGGTCAGCGCGACAAGATCGGCCCGCCGGCCGGTGGCCAGGGATAGCTCTGGCAGCACATGCGCGCCCATTTGGGTGAGCAGGCGCTGCACGCCGCGCCGCACCAGCATGGCGCGCTCCGACTGGCGGCCGTCGATCAGCGGGTTGAGGGGAATCGCGGAAACGATAGGCATGGCAGGCACCATGCCAGATTTTGTTCACGGTTTGAACGCGATATTAAAGGACGATTGTATATTTGACAGACCCAGACGCACAATTAATTCGGGAACCGAATTGGGTTCCGGTATGTTGACCACTATCGCCGGTAACGACCCAACGGACATCGGCGGCTGAGAGACAGCGATCTAGCGCTCCCGTCTGCATAAGACCGGAGCCACGCTATGTCTCCCAACAATCCCCATCGCGCGCTTTATTCCAATCAGGACAGCATTCTAATCGCCAGATCGAGAGAGTATATCGAACGCTCACGACGGCGGCTCATAGAAACCGAACCGTTGCTCGATCCTCACCGGATGCGTCACCCCACACAGGATCGGGATATCGCCAGCATCCTGCGCGGCACTTGGTGGAAGTCTTATGATGACGACCAAGGGGCTAGCGAGGCTTCTTTCCCGCTTTCTCGTCGTGCTTAGGCGGCGGCGGGGACTTTGCCACTTTCTTAATCGCCGCGTTCAACGGCTCTTCGGAATCGACGGTTTCAATCTCCCGCGCCAGTTCGCGGAACTTCTCAACTTGACTCTTTTCAGCGGGTTTGCCTGACATTGCAGAATGCACCTTTGCTTTATTGACGAGAGTGGTAGCCCGCCCAAACCCTGCCGCGTGGGCAATAGGCCCTATTTTGTCACATGCATGAGGCCCAATGGCATGGCATTGCAGACGAAGTGCGCAGGATAAAGACCAAATATGGCGTCACAGGCGAAATCAAATGGCGCTATTTCGGCCCAGATAACACGGACCCGGGCAACTCCGTCGCCCACCTAACGAGGGCGAAAGGCGCGGGCGGTTATATATTTCACAGACCACCGCAACACTTGAGAGTGTTGCTACCCTGCTGCATCCGCAGTATGAACCCCGAAAAAATCCTAAGCCGAACGCAATCAGCGTTACAGGCCAATCGGTGATCGCCCAAGTAATGCCGATGATTGACGCTTCATTGTAGAGCGCCTCATCCAGCCTCCCCCAGATCCCCTTCGAAGATGAGCAGCACGCGGTTCGACGCCTGCAGCGCAAACCGCTTCGCTTCCTCGTAAGCCGGGTCGTCATAGCAGGCCTTGGCAGCTTCCAATGACGGGAATTGGACGACGATCACCCGACCGGCATCGCGCGCCTCCACCAGCAGGGGCGGCACTTTCGAAGGATTGCTGCGTGCCTGATACTTCTCGCCGATGGGCTTCCAAAGCCTGGCGTATTCGGCTTGCGCTTCCTGATCCGAAATCTCGGTGCCGACGATGAGCCAGTATCCCTTCACGGGTGGAGCACTCCTGCCGAGGATTTGTTTCTGGCTCAAGAGCTAAGATAGAGATCGGATACTTGTCTAGCTCCGGTCGGCGACTTCACGCCGCCCCCGCCATGTCATCCAAAATCGGGCAGTCCGGCCGGTCGTCGCCGTGGCAGGCGTGGATCAGCTTCTGTAGCGTCGCGCGCATCGACTGCAGTTCGCGCACCTTTTCCTCGATCGCCCTGACATGGGCGCTGGCGATTTCGCGCACGTCATGGCTGGCGCGGTCGCGGTCCTGATAAAGCGCCATCAGCTGCCTGCAATCATCGATTGAAAAGCCGAGGTTGCGGGCGCGGCGCAAGAAGGCCAGCCGGTGCACGTCGTCGCGCGAGTAGTCGCGGTAGCCGTTTTCGGCCCGCGCCGGCAGGATCAGGCCGATCTCCTCATAGTAGCGGATGGTCTTGGCCGGCAGGCCGGAACGCTCGGCGGCATCACCGACATTCATGGCGCTCTCCTGTCTCCGGCAGCCTTTCCGGCTGCCCCGTTGATTTTACTTCACAATCCTGGGACCCCTGTTGCCGAAATGCCGCAGTTCGGCACTTACCAGCAGGGAAGGTCATCATATAGGCAGTGCACGCTTGGCAAGCAAAAGAAATGCCAGCATGAATGATGGTGAGAAAGCGGCCGACTCGTGCCGCTGATAAAAGGCGGGGCGTCGGACCTATTCATGCGCTTGAAGTCGTTTGCAATCGTCGCCGCCCTTGCGCTGTCGACCGCGATCAGCGGGTGCAGCACCATTGGCGGGCAAATCTTCACCAACAACTATGGCGCGATGACCGATGCCGGCTATCAGCTGCCGCGCATCCCGATCGAGAAGGTTCCGGCCCGCTTCCGCCGGCAGGAAGTGCGCTACGACACTCCCGAGAAGCCCGGCACCATCATCGTCGACACCCAGAACAAGTTCCTCTACTTCGTCGAGGGTGACGGCATGGCCATGCGCTACGGCATCGGGGTCGGCCGCGAGGGCTTCGAGTGGCACGGCACCGCCCATATCGCGCTGAAGCGCGAATGGCCGACCTGGACGCCGCCGGCGCCGATGATCAAGCGCCAGCCCGAACTCGCCAAATTCGCGGGCGGCATGGAGCCGGGCCTGAAGAACCCGCTCGGCGCGCGCGCCATGTATCTGTTCAACAAGGGCGGCGACATGGGCTACCGCCTGCATGGCAGCCCGGAGTGGTTCTCCATCGGCAAGGCGATGTCGTCGGGCTGCATCCGCCTGATGAACCAGGACATTATCGATCTCTACGACCGCACTTCGGTCGGCGCCAAGGTCATCGTGATGTGATCACGATGGCCGCGGACAAAAGCTTGCGTGCGCGGACCGTCTAGGCAACAACAAGACGTCCAAAGACAGAAAACCGGGCTGTTGGGGCCCGGTTTTTTGTTTTTGCGGTTGGAGAAAATTCACTCCGCCGAGAAGCTCAGAAACCGCAACAGGCGGCCGGCGGAGCAGAATTATCAGGCGACCTGCTCGACCTGCTGCACTTCCGGAACAAAATGCCGAAGCAGGTTCTGAATGCCGTGCTTCAGCGTCGCCGTCGATGACGGGCAACCGGCACAGGCACCCTTCATGTGCAGGAACACGGTGCCGTTCTCGAAGCCGCGGAAGGTGATGTCGCCACCATCCTGCGCGACCGCCGGGCGCACCCGGGTGTCGAGCAGCTCCTTGATGGTCAGCACCAGCTCCTCATCCGCCTTGTCGTAGAACTCGCCGGCCTGGCCGGCATCGTTGGCCGGGGCCGCCGAAGCCATGACCGGCGCGCCGGACATGAAATGCTCCATGATGGCGCCGAGGATCGCCGGCTTCAGGTGCTGCCAGTCGGGACCGTCCTTGGTCACGGTGATGAAGTCGTAGCCGAAGAAGACGCCGGTGACGCCGGGGATCTCGAACAGCCGGCCGGCCAGCGGCGAAGCCTGCGCGGCGCCTTCGGCGTCGCGGAAGTCGGCGGTGCCGTCGCGCAGCACTTCCTTGCCGGGCAGGAATTTCAGCGTCGCCGGGTTCGGCGTCGATTCGGTCTGGATGAACATGGATATCTCCAGGCCCTTCCGGGCCGATAGTTTGGAATAGTTCTAAATAGGCTCTATCGGCTGGACATTCAAGCGAAACGCGTCGCCCGAACGGCTGGCTGGCGGAATGTTTTTGCCCCGGCGGAGCGCTTCGCCACGGCAAGCCTATCCTCCGACTTCCACGCTGAGTTGTCCACTCGTCTTCTGGATGTTCACCTCGGCGCCGTCCGCCGTGCGCATGAATTCGAGGTCGGCGCTTGCCTCGCCGACCCGCAGCCCGCGAAGCTCGATGCGGCTGACGAAATCGGGCAGTCGCGGCCGCACGATCCGCAGCCTGTTTGCGAAGGCGTCGGGCTCCAGGCCGAGGCAGGTGGTCACCAGGAACGGCACCGCGCCCGCTGCCCATGCCTGCGGGTGGCAGGCCACGGGATAGTGCACCGGCACCTGGAAATCGTTGCGCTGAAAGCCCGCCATCGCCTCCGGCAGCCGGTGATGGCGGAAGTGCATCGCCGCTTCGACAATGGCGGTGAAGGTCCTCAGCGCCGCGCCGTCCTCGCCATACCGCCGGCAGCCGGCCGCCAGCAGCGCATTGTCATGCGGCCAGACGGTGCCGAGATGATATCCGACGGGATTGTAGCGCCGCTCCGCGCTCGAGAGCGTGCGCACGCCCCAGCCGTTGAACATGTCGTCCTGCATCAGCCGCCGCACGGTTCGGCGGCCCTTGCCCCGATCCGCGATACCGGTCCACAGCGCATGGCCCGGGTTGGAGGAAACGACCGCGACCGGGCGGCCGCGCGCCTCGAGCGCCAGCGCGAAAGTGTCCAGGTCCTCGCACCAGAAGTCGCGGTTGAACCGTGTCCGAAGCTTTTCGGCCTCGCCGCGAACCTGCCTGGCGCTGTTGCGCTCGCCAATGCGTTCGTAGAGATCGGCGATGGCATGCTTGGCCGCAAACACATAGCCCTGCACCTCGACCAGCGCGATCGGCGGCCTGGCGATGCTGCCGTCGGTCCTGACGATCGCGTCGGCCGAATCCTTCCACCCCTGGTTGACGAGACCGCTTTCCGAGATGGTCCGGTATTTGACATAGCCTTCGCCATGCCCGTCTCCGGCCTTGGCGATCCAGCCCAAGGCCTTTTCCACCGGCTCCCGCAGTTCGCGGAAGAGCCCCACGTCGCCTGTCCACGCGGCATAGCGGCCGAGAAGCAGCAGGAAGAGCGGGGTCGCGTCGACCGTGCAGTAGAATCTGGCATGTGGGACATTGCCCGCGCGAGCGAGCTCGCCGACGCGCAGCTCATGCAGTATCTTGCCGGGCTGCTCCTCTCGCCATCGATCCGTTCGACGTCCCTGATAGCCGGCTAGAAGGCGCAGCGTCTGGGCGGCGATCTCCGGCTGGAAGGCGAGCATCTCGAGCGCGACGATCAGGCTGTCGCGTCCAAACAGCGCGACGTACCACGGCACGCCGGCTGCGAAATACTCCCTGTTGCCAAGATCCGACCTGAGCACCGCGAGATCGCGCAGCGAACGGTCCATGATGCTGTTGAGCAGCAGGCTGTCGCTGTCGAACTTCGTGTGTTGCTCCAGCCATTTTTCAGTATCCGCCTCAACCGTCCCGGCAAAGCCCTCGAGAGCAAACGCCGGGTGCTGGCTCATTTGCTCGGCCTCCGGCTCTTCCGACAGTTCCCTCAATTCTATGGTGATGGCGATGGTGCGCCTTTCTCCTGGCGAAACATCGAACTGGAACTCGGCCGCGGTTCTGTGCATGGCATCGGGTGCCGGCAAGAAACCGATTGTTGCCGTTCTGCGAACGTGGTCGGCGCCGTGATAGACAAAGTGGAGGCTGCCGTCGCGCCAGGCAGGCCGCTCGCACCTGCCGAGGTTCTTCGGCACCAGTCCGCGCACATTGAAAATGTCCTCGAAGCCTGCGCCGAAGTGCAGGGCCAGCGGAAAGCCATGCGGCTCGTTGCCGAAATTCTGGATGGTCAGAACCTCTCGCACACATGTTTGCTCCGCATCGAGAATGCGCTCCCAGCGGATGCCGAGCTCGTCCTTGGGGATCAGTCGCCCCCCATCGCAATGCAGGTCGGGATTGGCCAGTTCGAAAAGCGCGGCGTAACCTCTTTGCGCGGTCGAGGCCAACACGATCGGCGGCAAACCGCCCAGCGTCATCTCATAGCCGCCGAGGAAACGGCAGTCGTGGAAATAGAGCCCGAAGCCGTGCTCGCCTTTCACCGGTATCTGGGCGTCGGGAGCGAGGATATAGTAGAGATCGAGATTCTTGACCGTAATCGCGCCGGCGATGCTGTCCACCATGGCCGGGTGCCCCTTGGCGAGCACGCGGTGCCTGCGCTCCTGCTGCGCATCAGGCGTCTGCCGGGCTTTTTGCTGTGATCGCGCTGCCTGCGAGCGCGGCTGCACCGGTGATCCAGTCCCAGCGTTTCGCGGCTTTGACGTGCCGCTACGCCCTGCTTTCCGGGTTGATTCGTCCACCGGCGCTCCTTTGGAATGGCGTTTCCGTGACCATTCCAAATGGCGCGCCGCCGACACGGGCCAAGGGCTATGGGCTGGTTGATAACATCGATGTGTATCTGCGGATCGGCGACGTTCCAATCGGGCAGGAGGGGCCTTCCCAATTCAGGCCAGGCTCTCGATTTCCTCGTCGGAGAGGTTCTGCGGCACCACGGTAACCGGGATGGGGAAGGCGGCGCCCCGGCCGGCCACCGCACTCACCAGTGGCCCCGGACCTTCCTTGCCGGCGCCGGCCGCCAGCACCAGGATGGCGATATCCTGGTCTTCCTCGATGAGCTTGTGGATTTCCTCGGTCGGCTTGCCTTCGCGCACCACCAGTTCCGGCTCGATGCCGACCTTCTGGCGCACCTTGCTGGCATAGGTGTCGAGCGCCGCGCGCGCGGTCGCGTTGGCTTCCTCGCGCATGATCTTCTCAACCCCCAGCCAATGCTGGAAATCGTCCGGCTCGATCACATAGAGCAGGACCAGCACGCCGCTGGTGCTCTGTGCGCGCGTCGATGCGTAGGCGACCGCGCGCTCGCATTCCGGCGTATCGTCGATGATCGCCAGGAATTTGCGGCGATGTCCGGCTTCACGGCTGAGGCGTTTGGAAACCATGTCTGTCCGCTAGGTATCAATTCGGCCGCAATCTGCCACCGCCAGGGACCGGCGGCAAGCCGCCGGCCGGTATGGCGATCCCAGTCAACCAGCGAGGACCGATCAGTCCTGCAACAGGCCGATGATGTCGCGCACCGTCTTCATCGTGCCTTCGGCGATCGCGCGGGCGCGCTCGCCGCCGTCCTTGAGCACGGCGTCGACATAGGCGCGGTCGCCCTCGATGCGGCGCATCTCCGAGGCGATCGGCGCGAGCTTTTCGACTGCAAGGTCGGCCAGCGCCGGCTTGAACACGGAAAACTGCTGGCCGCCATATTCCTTCAGCACGTCGGCTTTGGAAATTTCGGCGAGGCCGGCATAGATGCCGACCAGGTTTTCGGCTTCCGGCCGGCTTTCCAGCCCGCCGACTTCACTCGGCAAGGCCTCCGGATCGGTCTTGGCCTTGCGGATCTTCTTCGAGATTGTGTCGGCATCGTCGGTGAGGTTGATGCGCGACAGGTCCGACGGGTCCGACTTCGACATCTTCTTCGAGCCGTCGCGCAGGCTCATGATGCGCGCCGCAGGACCGCCGATCACCGGTTCGGTGATCGGGAAGTAGCCATTGACCGTCTCTTCGCCGACCTGCATCTCGACGCCGACGCCAAGCGCCGCGATCTTCTCCGAGAAGTCGTTGTTGAATTTTTGCGCGATGTCGCGGGTCAATTCCAGATGCTGCTTCTGGTCCTCGCCCACCGGCACGTGGGTGGCGCGGTAGAGCAGGATGTCGGCCGCCATCAGGCTTGGATAGGCGAGCAGGCCGAGCGAGGCGTTCTCGCGATCCTTGCCGGCTTTGTCCTTGAACTGCGTCATCCGGTACATCCACCCGATGCGCGCCACGCAGTTGAAGATCCAGGCCAACTCGGCGTGCTGGATGACTCGCGACTGGTTGAAGACGATGTGCTTCTTGGGGTCGATGCCCGATGCCAGGAAGGCCGCGGTGATCGAGCGCGTCTGGTCGCCAAGGTCCTGGTGCACGAGCTGCGCCGTCAGCGAATGCAGGTCGACGACGCAATAGATGCAGTCGGACTGTTCCTGGAGGGCGACGAATTTCTTGATGGCGCCGAGATAGTTGCCGAGATGCAAATTGCCGGTCGGCTGGACGCCCGAGAAGACGAGGGGCTTGAAGGCGGACATGATTTCCTCATGGCTTGTGGAGGGCCGTATACGCATGATTCCAAAAAGTTGCAGACTTTTTGGAGCCAATCATGCGGCTGGAAACCGCGCGCGGCGAAAGTCTTGCGACGGCGGGCTTATGGACGAAGGCGAATGCGGGATCAAGACCGGTGTTGCTGAAAGCCAGCTCGAGTTATTCGTCCAAGCCGGTGTTCGATTTCCGCGGCGCAGATTTCGCCGAGCCGCGCTTCACATTCCGACGGATCATGCCGAAATCGGCCCCGCCGGTGCCGAAAGCGGTGATGAAGTAGAGCGCAGCCCCTCCGCCGACGAGCGCGAACAGGGTCGTCGCCTTCACCACCAGCGGCGAGCCGGGCCCGAGCCGCGCGGCGAAATAGTGCTCGGCGAAATAGAGCGCGACCGCCATCACAACAGCCGACAGCACCAGCCGGGGAATGCGCTTCAAGAGCGGTATGTCACGACCCCAGTGGCCGCGCTTTATCAACATGCCAAGCAGCAAAGCCGCGTTGACCCAGCCGGCGACGGCCGAGGCGACAGCGATGCCCGGCGCGCCCATCGAAGGAAACAAGCTCAGCGCGGTGGCGACGTTCACGCCGACGGAGATGGCGGCGAAGATCATCGG
>NZ_RZST01000205.1:0-10715 GCF_003997575.1 Mesorhizobium sp. M1A.F.Ca.IN.022.07.1.1 | reverse complement strand
GCCTTGCGCCGCGTCGGCGGGCGCGAGTTCGCGGCAATCTGCGGCGCCATTCTCGCAGCCCGCATGCAGAAGATTCCTGTGCTGCTCGACGGGTTCGTCGCGACGGCTGCTGCCGCGGTTCTGCACAAAGCCTATCCTTCCGCGATCGACCACTGCCTGCTCGCCAGCCTGTCGCCGGAGCCGGGCCAAGCCAAAGTCGCCGAACGGCTTGGGCTCGAGCCAATGCTCGATTTTGCTGTCAGTCACGGCGAAGGAGTTGGGGCTGGACTTGCCGCCGGTCTCGTCAAGGCCGCGGCGCTCACGAGCTCCGGTATGGCGGCGGCGGTTCGGGTCCAACCCGCGCCCCGGAGCTAACGCCGGCGGGCGGCGACAGCCTTGGTCGGCAGCGCGGGCAATTCCTCCATCACTCGGCTCAGCGGGAAGATGGCGATAGCCTCGGTGCCTTCGCGCAGCTTGGAGTGCAGCTCGAACTCGCCGCCATGCATGTCGAGCAGACCCTGCACGATCGGCAGTCCGAGGCCCGTTCCCTGTTCGGCGCTCTTGATGGCGATCGAGCCCTGGCCGAAGGCGGAAAGCACCACTGGGATTTCCTCTTCCGGAATGCCGGGACCGTTGTCCTTGACCGAGATGTACTGACCGCCGCCCGCCGTCCAGCCGACGCGCACACGCACTTCGCCGCCCGACGGCGTGAACTTGATGGCATTGGACAGCAGATTGAGCGCGATCTGCCGGATGGCGCGCTCGTCGCCGAACAGGCGCGGCAGCGCGGTCTCGAACTCCTGGATGACGCGGATGTCCTTGTTGCGGGCTCTCAGTTCCATCATATGGCAGCAATCCTCAACGATCGTCACCAGCACCACCGGCTCCTCGTTGAGCTGGTAGCGGCCGGCCTCGATGCGCGACAGGTCGAGGATCTCATTGATCAGATCGAGCAGATGCTGGCCGGATTCGTGCACATCACGCGCGTAATCGCGATAGGTTGGGTTGTTCATCGGCCCGAGCACTTCATTGGCCATCACTTCGGAGAAACCGAGGATGGCGTTGAGCGGCGTCCGGAGCTCATGGCTCATCGAAGCGAGGAAGCGCGACTTCGCCAGATTGGCGTCCTCGGCGCGCCGCCTGGCCTCGTCGGACATGGATTTGGCAGTCTCCACCTCGGCGATCAGCGCGTCCTTCTCGGAGCGGAAGGAGAGCAGCATCCAGGATGACTGGTTGAGATGGCGCGCGACGTAGCCAAAGAAGGGCAGGGCAGCGACCAGAAGCGCCGCCATGATCCCTTCGATCGGCATCCACAGGCGCAGGACGGCATAGACATAGACCGCCACGGGAACTGCGAAGGTCGCCAGCAGCGCGCCGCCCAGGGACGATGCCATCACCGCAGTCGTCGCCATGGCGACCAGGAGCACCATGGCCTTGACGACATGGAACTGGTCGACCTGGCATATGGCGCAGTCCAGCCAGGCGAACCAGGCCCAGCCGAGGCCGCAAAGCGAATGGCCGATCAGGAAATCGCGGCGCGTCTGCACCGGGTCGAGCTCGGCCGCCTCCGTGCGCTCGACGCGTCGCGCCATGAAGGTGACGATGGCGTAGCAAAGCAGCGTGAAGAGAGCCCAGACGGCGACCTGGTTGCCCAGGCCCGCGAAGCGGCCGATGGCCGCTACCACAAGCACAAGCAGAGGAATCGCGGCCGCACTGACCACCATGGCGCGTGCATGCAGCTTGAGCAGCTCGCGGTCGAAATCGAGGCTGCCGGCCTGCTGCGAAAGACGGTCACGCGTCCTGCGCACCGCGCGCGCCACATCGCTGTTGCGATGCGGTTTCCTGCGGTCCACAATGAATTTGTCCGCTGTGTCCGAGCGTAGCAAAGGCATGCAAGTTCAATTTCTGCGCGCAGCGATTTTCAGTTCGTTAAGCTACGTTCGAATGATTAAGAGACTGTTTGCCATATGAGCCGTTCCTGGTCGCGAAGACCGCGCCGGCGCTATGTTCCGCGGCCTCCGCGAAGCCTTTTGCGCAGGCTTCTGGATTACGGGCTGGCCGTGGTCCTGCTTGGCCTGTCCATCCTGGTGGCGGCGCGGCTCGACCGGTTCGAGATGCGACAGGAGCAAGGCACGGCCATCGTCGACGACGGTGATTCGATCACGCTTGGCGCCGAGCGCATCCGCATGCGCGGCATCGACGCGCCGGAATACACACAGACGTGCCGCAAGGACGGAGCCGACTATGCCTGCGGCAAGCTCGCGCGGCAGTCGCTGGTGCGGCTGATCGCCGACAGGTCGGTCTCCTGCAGCGGCTGGCAGCGCGACCGCTACGGCCGGTTGCTCGGCGACTGCAAGGCGGGCGACACGGACCTCAACCGCGCGCAGGTACAGTCCGGATGGGCCGTCGCCTTCGGCGACTTCGAAACGGAGGAGGCCGTCGCCCGGGCTGCCAAGGTGGGCATCTGGGCTGGCTCCTTCGATCAGCCGCAGGACTGGCGCGACAGCCATCACAATCAACCCGTCGAAAGGAAGCACGGCGCACTAGCTTCGCTCGGCGATGCGCTGCGTGAGCTTGTTCGTTTCTGGTGATGCCGCTCCGGTGATGCTCTGTTTGCCAACATGTGGTCTTGCCAAACCACTGTGCAGTTTTGGGCGACATGCATTGCAGCGCGCCCTAAGATTGGCATGAAGATCGGAGACTGGAATGAAGCTGTTCGATGGCGGCCGGGCGCCCAACCCCAGGCGGGTTCGGGTTTTCCTGGCTGAAAAGGGGCTAGCCGTCCCTTTGGTGCCCGTGGACATGGGCGCGCTGGAGCATCGCAAGGAGCCGGTGGCGTCGCGCAATGCGCTGCGGCGGCTGCCCGTGCTCGAACTCGACGACGGGACCATCATCACCGAATCCATCGCCATTTGCCGTTATTTCGAGGAGTTGCATCCCGAGCCCGCCCTGTTCGGAACAGGCGCGCTCGGCAAGGCCATGGTGGAGATGTGGCAAAGGCGTCTGGAGCTAAACCTGATGAGCTGCGTGGCCGCCGCGTTCCGGCACATCCATCCGGCAATGAAGGAATGGGAGGTGCCGCAGATCCCGGAATGGGGCGAGGCCAACAAGCCGAAGGCCATCGAGTTCCTGCATCTCCTCGACCGGGAGTTGGCGGATAGGGAATTTGCCGCCGGCGACACCTATTCGGTCGCCGACATCACCGGGCTGATCGCCATCGATTTCATGAAGCCGGCACGCATCAAGGTGCCTGAGGAATGCGGGAATGTGCTGCGCTGGCACGCAGCGCTCTCCAGCCGGCCAAGCGCTGCTGCTTGAGGCTTGTCTTTGGAGAACCCGCCGGACATGAGCGAAGCGCTGGAGAGCCTTGCCGCCAAGGTGCGGGCTTGCCGCATCTGTGTCGAGCAGCCGCGCGGCCGGCCCCTGCCGCATCAGCCGCGCCCGGTGCTTGTGCCTTCGTCGAAGGCCCGCATCCTGCTTGCCGGCCAGGCGCCGGGCACGAAAGTCCACATCTCGGGCATGCCGTTCACCGACGCTTCCGGGCATCGCTTGAGGAACTGGCTCGGCGTCACCCCCGACGAGTTCTACGACACGGAAAAATTCGCCATCGTGCCGATGGGTTTCTGCTTTCCGGGCCAGGACACCAAGGGCGCCGACCTGCCGCCGCGGCGCGAATGCGCCACCGCCTGGCGCGCCGATCTGATGGCGCTGATGCCGCAGATCGATCTGGTGCTGACGATCGGCGGTTATGCGCAGTCCTGGCACATGGGCACGGCGCGTGGGCCGTCGCTGACGGAAACGGTCAGAAACTGGCGCGCTGTCTGGGATGCTGCAGCCGGGCCGAAAGTGCTGCCGCTGCCGCATCCGTCATGGCGAAACACCGGCTGGCTGAAGAAGAATCCGTGGTTTGAAATGGATTTGCTGCCATTCCTGCGCTCGGAAATCCGCTATCGCCTCAATTAGGCATCTTGCAAGAAATCACTCGCTTTTGCCGGCATTGGCAGAATTTCTTTCTTGTGAAAGGGCCTGATAAAAAGGATTATAGCCAAACTATTCCGCTGGAGCCTTCCCATGGACCGCCTAGACAGAAAAATTCTTCGCCTCCTGCAGGAGGACGCGACGCTTGCGGTCGCCGATGTCGCCAAGAAAGTCGGCCTGTCGACCACGCCGTGCTGGCGGCGCATCCAGAAGCTCGAGGAAGAGGGCGTCATCCAGCGGCGCGTGGCCATTCTCGACCATGAGAAGGTCAATGTGCGCGTCACCGTCTTCGTTTCGATCCGCACCAATTCGCACAGCCATGAATGGCTGCGGCGCTTCTCCGAGGTCATCCAGGAATTTCCGGAGGTGGTCGAGTTCTACCGCATGAGCGGCGACGTCGATTACCTCTTGCGCGTCGTGGTGCCCGACATTGCCGCCTACGACGCCTTCTACAAGCGGCTGATCGCCAAGATCGAGATCCGCGACGTGTCGTCCTCGTTTGCCATGGAGCAGATCAAGTACACGACCGAGATCCCGCTCGACTACATGATCCTGGACAAGGAGTCGGGGGCCAACGCGGCCTGAGCACGGCGCTCGCGCTTCCCGCTATGCGCGAAGTTGCGAGACCTAGTTCTTCTTTTTGTTGAGGAAATTCCACGGCGAGTTGACCGGGAGCGTGACGGCGTCCGGCACGCTGTCGACATCAGCCACCTCGGCCTTGCGCACGGTATAGCCGGACTGCACGATCAAGACGCCGTCCAGGATGAAGAGTTGGCTCTTCTCCATGCCGGGCTCCAGCACGCCGGTGACGGAGACCGGCTGGTATGCCTCCGCCATCCTGTAAGGATGCGCCGGCGTTACCAGCACGATCTGGTTCGGCGGCGGCGTCGGCTCTCGCGGTGGCGAGCATAAGCACGATCGCCAGCGTCGCGCTTGATCTGAAACGCCTGCTCATGGTCGTCATCCTCCGCCAGTCCCATTTCCGAAGCGAGTAAAAGCGTCGTGAGCTTACTTCGCTGAGATCAAGGTCGTGTGGTCGCGAGCCGTTCGAGCTGTTTGACATCCGAAAGTTCCTTCACCGCGTCCTTGCCGATCCAGCGTGCCGTCTTGTCGGACGACGCCGCCAGTTTCTCGGCCAGCGCAAGGGCAGGGGTGTGCAGCGCCACCGACCGCTTGCCGATCTGCCGCAGCGCCCAGTTCACCGCCTTGCGGACGAAGTTGCGCGGATCGCCCGCATGCGTCTCGATCAGCGGCAGAGCAGCGAGGAAGCTCGCGTCCGGCTCCTTCTTCAGATGCACCGCCGCCCAGGCCAGCATGGCAAAGGCGGTGCGGCGGACAAATTCGCGCTCGTCCTTGGCGAATTCCTCGACCAGCTCACGCCAGAACGGTGTTTGGGCGAACAGGTCGGCAACGGTATCGACAATCTCCCAACTGTCGAAATCGGCGGCCCAGCGCCGGCATTGACCGATGTCGAGCTCCTTCGGCTCGCCGGTGAAAGCGGCCATCAATCGCGCTTCGCGAATGTCGGTGTCCCACAAGAGCAGCGACCGTTCCTGGTTCTTCTTCAGCTTGCGCGCCAGCGGCCGCAGATCGGAATTGCCGACGCCGAGCGCGGTTCTCGTGTTGATGCCGAATCGCGCCATGCCGGCGCGGTTTTTCTCGCTGCCGATCGAACGCAGATGGGCGACGATCTCGTCGGCGCTCCAGCTCGGATCGGGCAGGACCATCGCCGTCTATTTTTCCAGGCGGGCGAGCAGCGAGGATGTGTCCCAGCGCCTGCCGCCCATGTCCTGCACGTCCTTGTAGAACTGGTCGACCAGCGCGGTCACCGGCAGCTTGGCGCCGTTGCGGTTGGCCTCGGCGAGGCAGATGCCGAGATCCTTGCGCATCCAGTCGACGGCGAAGCCGAAATCATATTTTCCGGCGTTCATCGTCTTGTGGCGGTTCTCCATCTGCCAGGAGCCGGCAGCGCCCTTGGAGATCACCTCGATGACCTTCTCAATGTCGAGCCCGGCCTTCTTGCCGAAATGGATGCCTTCGGCCAGCCCTTGGACGAGGCCGGCAATGGCAATCTGGTTGATCATCTTGGTGAGCTGCCCGGCGCCCGCGGGTCCCATCAGCCCGACCATGCGGGCATAGGCATCGATGACCGGCCTGGCCTTGTCGAAGGCGGCCTGCTCGCCGCCGACCATGACGGTCAGCACGCCATTCTCGGCGCCCGCCTGGCCGCCCGACACCGGCGCATCGAGGAAGGAAAAGCCGGCCTTGTCGGCGGCTTCGGCCAATTCGCGCGCGACTTCGGCCGAGGCTGTCGTGTTGTCGATGAAGACCGAGCCCGTCTTCATGGCGGCGAAGGCGCCGCTCGCGCCTGTCGTCACCGAGCGCAGGTCGTCGTCATTGCCGACGCAGGAGAAGACGAAATCCTTGCCTTCGGCCGCCTCGGCCGGTGTCAGCGCCAGTCTGCCGCCATGCTGGGCGACCCATTGCTCTGCTTTGGCGGTCGTGCGGTTATAGACAGTGATGTCGTGGCCGCCCTTGTTCCTGAGGTGCCCGGCCATCGGATAGCCCATGACGCCAAGACCGAGAAATGCAACCGATGCCATAAGCCTGCCTTCCAACAAGAGGTTTCAGTGGCGGAAGGTCTAGGCTATGCGAAATTTTCGTCAAGGCGCGCAAAGCCGCACCGACTGGTGCAGGCCCGTCCGCTGACGACGCTCTATCGTTTGAGGTGAATGGTGATCCGGCGTTCGATCCATTCGACGCCGTGACGCAGGATCTCGACCAGCACCAGGTAGACGATCGCCACCCAGATATAGGCCTGGATGTCGAAAGATTTTGCGTAGGCGAGCTTCGCGTTGCCCATCAGGTCGTAGACGGTGATGATGGCGACAATCGCGGAAGCCTTGATCATCAGGATGAGCTCGTTGCCGTAAGGCCGCAGCGCCACGATGATCGCCTGCGGCATGATCACCTTGCGCAGCGTCTGCAGCTTGTGCAGGCCAAGCGACGCCGCGCCTTCCCACTGGCCCCGCGGAACGCTTTCGATGGCGCCGCGCAGGATCTCGGCCTGGTAGGCGGCGGTGTTGAGCGAAAAGGCAAAGACGCCGCAGTAGAACGCCTCGCGGAAGAACCACCATAGTCCGACGGTTTGCAGCTCGGGGCGGAACGAGCCGATGCCGTAATAGACGAGGTAGGTCTGCACGAGCAGCGGGGTGCCGCGGAAGAAGTAGACGTAGCAATAAGCCAATCCGGAAAGGATGCGGTTCTTGGACATCCGGCCGTAGGCAACCGGCAACGAGAGAATAGCGCCCGCCACCATCGAAACGGAGACCAGCGACAGGGTGGTTGCGAGCCCCTGCAGATAGGCCGGCGCGTATCTGGCGAAGAAATCGGCGTTCCAGGCGTGGACCAGATAGGCCACGATGCCGATGCCGAAAAGGCTCCAGAGGCCGACCAGCGCGTAGCCTATGATGCGCACCCGCGGCCAGCCGCGAGCCCGGGGCGGTGGCCTGTCAACCGCAATAGCCTGGCTGACGCTCATCGAGCCTCCCTGCGCCCGAGCGAGCGCTGGATATAGCCGGTGGCGACCGAGGACAGGATGGCCAGCACAAGGAAGACCAGCGCCGCGACACTGTAGAAGAGGAAGGAATGCTTGGTGACGCGCGCTGCGACACCGGCATTGCGCAGGGTTTCCGCTAGATTGACGACCGACACCAGCGAGGTGTCCTTGAGCAGGCTGAGCCAGCAATTCTCCAGACCCGGGAAGGCGATGCGCAGCAGCTGCGGCAGGATCACCAGGCGCATCGTCTGCCATTTCGAAAGGCCAATGGCGTAGCCGCCCTCATACTGGCCCTTGGGAATGGCGCGAAAGGCGGAGAGAAAGACTTCGCTGGCGTAGGAGGAGAAGATCAGCGCCAGCACGATCATGCCGGCAATGAAGCTGTTCACGTCGATTGTCGCCTCGGGCTCGAACAGGCGGACGACATATTGCAGCAGCAGCGGCATGCCGAAGAAGAACAGGAACAGCGTCACCAGCTCGGGCAGGCCGCGAAAAACAGTGGTGTAGATGTTGGCTGCGAGCCGGAGCGCGGGCTCTTCGTGTTGCTTGGCGAAGGCGACGAAGAACCCGATCGCCAGGCCTATAGGCAATGTCGCAAGCGCCAGCGCGACCGTGACCAGCACACCAGACGCAATGTCGTCACTCCAGCCATCCGGTCCCCAACTGAGAAGTGTCCAAATGCTTTGGGCTGGCATTGGCGGGGCGTGTCTCCGTGGCGATCCCGGAATGGAGGCAGGGCGGCGAGGTGATCCTCACCGCCCTGAGCGCAAATGATCAGGACTCGGCGCCGTAGACGTCGAACTTGAAGTACTTGTCGTTGATTTCCTTGTACTTTCCGTTCTTGCGGATAGCGTCGATCGCGGAATTCAGCTTGTTGACCAGGTCGGTTTCGCCCTTGCGCACGGCAATGCCGGCGCCCGGTCCGAAGATCTCGACCGGCTGCGGCGAGGGCTGGCCGAGGATCTTGCAGCAGGCGCCGTCGGGCGAATCCAGCCACTGCTGCAGCACGACAATGTCGTCCTCGATGGCGTCGAGACGGCCATTGGCAAGGTCGGCCTGTTCCTCGGGGCTGCTCGGATAGCCCTTGATCGTGCTGTCGGTGTAGGTCTTCGAGGCATAGTTGAAGTGGGTCGTCGTGGTGGCGACGCCGATCGTCTTGCCGGCGAGGTCTTCCTTGGTCACGCCCTTGAGCGGCGAATCCTTCGGCACGGCGATCGCCGACGGAGTGTTGTAATATTTGTGGGTGAAGTCGACCTTTTCCTGGCGCTCTGGCGTGATCGACATGGAAGCGACGATGGCGTCGAACTTGCCGGCCTGGAGCGCCGGGATGATGCCGTCCCAATCCTGCGCGACGAAGGTGCACTTCACCTTCATTTCGTCGCAGAGGGCCTTGGCGATGTCGATGTCGAAGCCGACCAGCTGGCCGTCCGAGGTCAGGTTGTTGAAGGGCGGGTACGCGCCTTCGGTGCCGATCCTCAGGGTCTTTTCCTGAGCCTGGGCAACGCCAAGTGTCAGCAGCGCGGCCGAAGCGGCAAGCGCGATACGCAGTGCAATACGCATGATAATCCTCTCATATTGTCATGGCCGCTGTCCCGTGCGGCTCTTGTGGGCGGAGCCTTTTTGACCGCCCGCTGCGCGGGATACTCCCACTCTTTGCAAGAAAAAAGCAACTGCAAAAACAACAGCAAACGGCAACCGCCGTGTGCCGCTGCGTTACTTGCCTGGACTGACGAGACCGGTCGCGCGCTCGACAAAATCGGCTATCGATTTCGTATCGTCGAGGTTGAAGACCGGCAGCTTTTCGCCTTCGACCGGAAAGTCGGCGGCGACAGCCACGATGTTCGGGTCGTTGATCGAAATCGGCGTTCGGTCCTTGGCCTCCAGCCGTCTCGCTTCGATCTTTTGGTGCGCTTCGCGCTTGTAGCCTTCGACCAGCACGATGTCCGAGGGCGCCAGCCGCGCCAGGATGTCGTCCAGCGTCGGCTCGTCCTCGTTGCGCAGTTCGTGCATCAATGCCCAGCGCCGGCCGGAGACGATCGCGACCTCCATCGCGCCGGCCTGGCGGTGGCGGAAACTGTCTGTGCCGGGCTTGTCGATGTCGAAGTCATGATGGGCATGCTTGACCGTGGAGACCGTCCAGCCGCGCCGAACCAGTTCGGCGACCAGCTTCTCGGTCAGGGTCGTCTTGCCGGAGTTCTTCCAGCCGGTGATGCCGAACACGCGTCTCATGGCTCAAGGCTTTGCAACAGACGCTCGGCCTCCGCAAGATCGTCGGGCGTGTTGATGTTGAAGAACGGGTCGATCCGCTCGCCTCCGGCTTCGAGCATCGGAAACTCCACCTCGACAAAACCATGCCGCTCCACGAAGGCCGAGACCCGGCGATTGTCCTCCTCAACCAGGAAATGGCGCAGGGCATCGCGCAGGCCGAGCGGCCAGAGCGCGAAGGTCGGGTGCCACCTGCCGTCGGAACTGGCGACCGCGATCGCGCCCGGCCGTGCCCGAGCGGCAACGGCCAATCGCTCGACGAGATCGGCGGGGAAGAACGGCGTGTCGCCGGCCGCGCTGACCAGCGACCGGTAGCCCGTGTCCGCTGCCGCCCATTCGAGGCCGGTGAGGATGCCGGCGAGCGGGCCGGCATGGCCCTCTATCGTATCGGCAAGCACCGGAAGGTTGGTGCCGGCAAACCGTGCCGGATCGCCGTTGGCGTTGAGCACCAGCGTGGCGACCTGCAGTGTGAGACGCGCGGCGACATGCTCGATCAGCCTGACCTTGCCCAGCGAAAGCAGCGTCTTGTCGCCGCCGCCCATGCGGCGCGAGTGGCCTCCCGCCAGGATGATGCCTGCAACGCTTCGATCCATCGGGCCTATATGCCGTCCGGCGCCATGTCGGGTCCAGCGCTTTCGGCGGCAGGCTGGCGCCTGCCGACGAGGCGCTCGCGGTAGAGCGCGTAGAGGCCGGAGCCGATGATGATCGCGGCGCCGACGATCATCGGCAGGTCGGGGATATCGCCGAAGATGACGAGGCCGAGCACTATCGACCACAGCAGCGCCGTATAGCGGAAGGGCGCGATGAAGGAGATGTCGCCCGAGCGCATCGCCATGATGATGAACTGATAGCCGATGAGCACGAGCACGGCGGCCAGCGCCAGCAGCGCCGTCGCCTCGGCGGTCATTGGCGTCCAGCCGCCCATCGGCGGGGG
>NZ_RZST01000204.1:0-10763 GCF_003997575.1 Mesorhizobium sp. M1A.F.Ca.IN.022.07.1.1 | reverse complement strand
AGCCCCCCCGCCCGGGCTCCGGCGACCACCACCCGCCTCTTCGGCCCTTCGCTTTTCGCGATGACATGCGGGATCGTCGCTTCGCGGCCGGTGGCGGCGTTGTGGACGCAGAGCGCCTCACCGCCTTCATAGATGCGATCGAGGCAGTAGGTGGCGCCGACGCAAGGCCGGATCTCGTGCTCGCGCCCTTCCATTACTTTCCTGATGATATGCGGATCGGCGATGTGGGCGCGCGTCATGCCGACCATGTCGAGCTTGCCGGAGGCGATCGCATGACGCGCCGTGGCGACATCGGAGATCCGCGCCGCGTGGAAAGTCGGGAATTTCGTCGCCGCCCTCACCTCGCCGGCGAAATCGAGATGCGGCGACGAGCGCATTCCGGTCACCGGGATGACCTTGGTCAGCGCCGCGTCGGTCTCGATCGAGCCGCGGATGATGTTGAGGAAATCGACCTTGCCGGAGCCAGCCAGACGTTTCGCGATCTCGACGCCCTCGTCCTTCGACAGGCCTTTTTCGAAATCCTCGTCGGCGACCATGCGGATGCCGACGACGAATTTCTCGCCGACTGCGGCGCGAACCGCATCCAGCACCATGTTGGTGAAGCGCAGCCGGTTTTCGAGCGAGCCGCCGAAATCATCGTCGCGATGGTTGGTGGCCGGCGACCAGAAGCCGTCCATCAGATGGCCGTAGGATTCGAATTCGATGCCGTCGAGGCCGGCCGCCTGGCAGCGCTGGGCGGCGGAAGCATAATCGGCAACGATGCGCTCGATGTCCCAGTCCTCGATGGTCTTGGGAAAGGCGCGATGCGCCGGCTCGCGCACCGGCGAGGCGGAAAGCACCGGCAGCCAGTCGGCCTTGTTCCAGCCGGTGCGGCGACCGAGATGGGTGATCTGGATCATGACCTTGCAGTCATGCTCATGACAGGCATCCGCAAGTTCGGCGAGCCACGGCACGATGGCGTCGTCATAGACATGCAGGTTGCCGAAGGCGGCCGGGCTGTCGCGTGACACGATGGCAGAGCCCGCTGTCATCGTCAGCGCCATGCCGCCCTTGGCCTTCTCGGCGTGGTAGAGCCGGTAGCGCTCCTTCGGCATGCCGTCCTCGGAGTAAGCCGGCTCATGGCTGGTCGACATCACCCGGTTCTTCAGCGTCAGGTGCTTGAGCTGATAAGGTTGGAGAAGCGGGTCGTTGCTGGTCATCGTCTTCCTGCCGTATCAAAATTGCGCGGGAGCTGCTCCCGCTTCCATTTCACGCATCGGATTCATCCGAAAACCGCTGCGCGGCTTTCGCTCCAATGCTAATGAGCCGCCAAACACGCCGGGTCCGTTCGATCGCGGCGCACTTTCAACTGATTGCACCTGCCGCCCTTGCAATCATCGGCGGCAGCGAGGAGCCATCGATGACCGACGCCAAAAACCTGACCCAGCTCGGCAAACACGTCGAGACGCCGCAGAGTCCCGAACAGGCAGTCCTGGAAACCGTGCCGTTCGAGCGAGGCGACGGCCCGCCCGCGATCGTGCGCTTCACCTGCCCGGAATTCACCTCGCTCTGCCCGGTCACCGGCCAGCCCGACTTCGCCCACATCGTCATCGACTACGCGCCCGACAAGACGCTGGTGGAATCGAAGTCGCTGAAGCTGTTCATGACCTCGTTCCGCAACCATGGCGCCTTTCACGAGGAATGCACCGTCATGATCGGCCGCCGCATCGTCGAAGCGACCAAGCCGCTCTGGCTGCGCGTCGGCGGCTACTGGTTCCCGCGGGGCGGCATCCCCATCGACGTCTTCTGGCAGACCGGCGCGCCGCCCGAAGGCGCCTGGCTGCCCGACACCGGGGTCGCGCCATATCGCGGGCGCGGGTGAGTTTATCGAGCGGCCATCAGACATGGCCGGCCGCATTGGTTCGGCACAGGTTGGTCGCAAGAAACGGAACGACCGAAATGCGATAGCGTTGCTGGTCGTGGCGCAACAGATCGACATGACCGGCGCCGTTGAACCAGACCAATTGCGAGGCAGCGGCTTTTTTCAGCGCCATTACCTGCCCGTGGTCTATAAAGGGATCCTCGCCGCCGGCGAGCAAGAGTAACGGCTTGCCGATTTCGCCGAGGCGGTCGACCGGCCTGACATCGTCGGCGCTTATTCCGAGCCGAAGCGGCATCTGCGCCAGAAGGACATCCGCTTGGAGGCTACGCAGCATGCTGAACGGCATTCGACGAGCCGTCGTCTCGCGCAATGTCGCGTAGAGCTGTTCCAGCACGTAGGCATCGGCGATCGCCTTCGGTGCAGCAAAGACAAAGGCTGCCGCTCCCAGCGAGGATCCCACGGCGCCGATCTTTTGCCCGGGGAAGCGCTGTCGGGCATATGTCAGGATGCGGACAGCGTCCTGCCCTTCAATGTAGCCGAAGCCTTGTACGGTTCCGCCGCTCTCGCCGTGCCCCGACAGATCGAACAGGGCAACCGAATAGCCGCTATCGGATACCAGTTTTGCGCGTTGCAGCATCGCTAGCCTGTTGGCGCCGCGCCCGTGCAACAGGACGATCGCACCGCAACTGTCCTTTCGACCAATCACCCAACCGACAAGTTCGGGCGCACCAGCCTGGTTGAGCACGACGCGCTCGACGGGCACCTCGCTCGGCGCCGTCAAGTTCTGACGGAGCCCGCGGGCGATCAGCGTTGTTCCAGCCGCCCAGTCGGCCGCGCAAAGTCCGATAATCGCCGCCGCAAGGATAGCACGGAGTTTCATCTGTGATGCCCTGACCGCGACTTCATCATTCGCACTGGTACTGGCTGAGCGCCCATTCGCCGGTGACCGACAGGAGGTCGGAGATCTTCCAGTCGCCGCCGACCTTCTTCAGCTTCCATTCGAGACGGTGCTGGTGGCCTTCGACGACGAAGACGACCACCACCTTGGCCTCGTCACCATTGATCGCTTCGATGGTGCGCAGGCTCTTGTCGATGGCGAGCTTGTCGTAATCGGCATTGTCGAGCGCCATGTTGGGATCGAGGCACTCGCCCTGACCCGAGGCGCGCAGCGCGTCGGCTTTGTCGAGTACGCTCTTCGCCGGATCGCTGAAGTTCTTGCGCTGGCTGGGGTCCAATTCCAGCCCGAGATGCTCGTAGAAGGGCTTCACCACCGCCGTCGGCGATCCGGGCAGGACGGGCGCAGCTGGCGCCGGTTCGGCCAGCTTGCTTTCAGGCGTTGTGGCCGGCGCCGACTTCTCGATCGCCGGCGCATTGTCGCCAGAGGACGCGTTCGGCGGCGGCGAGCCGAACAGTCCTTGCCCGTAGGCGCCGCCGTTCAGCCCCGCGGTCAGCATCGACAAGCTCGACAGCGCGAGGACCAGACGCCGAAGCACGGCGTCACTCCGTCGAGGAGCCGCATTCCAGCGCGCTGAGCGTCCAGTCGCTGGTTTTGGAGGTGATGTCGGCGATCTTCCACTTGCCGTCCACTTTCTTCAGCGACCACACCATTTCGCGTTTGGAGTCATCGCCTTCCGGGAAAAGATTGAAGCTTGCCGTCACCTCGGCGGTGTCGCCATTGACGGCCTCGGCAAGCTTCAGCGTCTTCGACACGGTCTTCTGGTCGAAATCCTGGGCGTCGAGGCCTGGGTCGAAGTCGATGCAGGATACCTCGTCGGGCTTCTCCTTGCGGGCCTTGTCGTTGGCTTCGAAGAGCTTGGTGACCGGCTCGGTGAAGCGGTCGCGGTATTTCGCGTCCGCCTCGAACTTCACTTCAGGCACATAGAAGAACTTCACGGCGTTGGAAGCCGGCCCGGCGAGTGCCGCGGCAGGCAAGGCGATCGAGATGGCAACTGCCAGCATCATCGGTCTCATGCAGGATCTCCGGATGGTCGGCGGCGTGGTGGCACGATCACCACCACGCATCCTGCATATCGGCTTTTTCACGGCGCATGAAGTCCTTGCGCTGCGCGCCTTAAGCTTCCAGCCAGACGTTCTGGAAGTCCATTTGATAGGTCTGGTGCATGGCGTAGTTCTTCACCTTCTTGTTCATGTGGCAGTAGAGCTTCTGCCAGAACGGCTGGATGATGACGCCGGAGTCCTGCAGGATCTGCTCGACGTCCTTCATCACCTCCTTGCGCTTGGCGACGTCGATCTGCGACAGCGCCTCCTTGAGCTTGGCGTCGAAATCCGGGTTCGAGAACGCGGTCTCGTTCCAGGCCTCGCCGGTACGGTAGCCCAGCGCCAGCACCTGCACGCCGAGCGGGCGCATGTACCAGATGGTCATGGAATAAGGATATTTCGTCCAGTCGTTCCAGAAGGTCGAACCGGGCAGCACCGTGCGCTTCACCTTGATGCCGGCATCGCGCAACTGGCCGGCGATCGCGTCGCCGGTGTTCTTCTGCCATTCGTCCTCGACCGTGATCAGCTCGTGCTCGAAGTCGGCCTGCCCGGCGTCGGCCATCAGCTTCTTGGCGCCCGCCGCGTCCCGTTCCTTCTTCGGCAGCGGGTAATATTCCGGATGGATCGGGCTGACATGGTGGTTCTCGCCGACCGTGCCGCGGCCCGCGTAGCCGAGCTGCATGACCTGATTGTTGTCGACCGCCATCTGCAGCGCGTTGCGCACCCGTTTGTCATCGTAAGGCTTGTGCGTGATGTTGGTGCGCGCCACGAGCGTGGTCGCCGTCGCGACTTCCGATTTCACCAGATCCATCTTGTCGAGGGGGTCGATGAAGTCGGCCGGCGTTTCGAAATCGAGGTCGATCTCGCCCGAATCGAAGGCATTCAACGTGGCGTTGAAGTCGGTGCCGTAGTCGATGAACTCGACCCCGTCGAGCGGCGCTTCGCCACCCCACCACTTGCCGTTCTCGCGGCGCTTGACCACGGCTTTCTGGCCCACATCGTAAGACACCAGCTCGAAAGCTCCGGTGCCGATCGGCTTCTTGATCGGATCGGCGCCATCCTTGTCGAAGTTGCGATGCACGACCAGCGCCGGATAGTCGGTGAAGCCCGGGATGATCGCGATATCGGCTTCGGACAGCTTCAGCTTGACCGTATGGTCATCGACCTTGGTGATCGCGCCATCCCTTGCCTTGCCGGTCTTGGCGTCGACCAGCGCGCCGACGCGGGCGGCCATGGAATTGCCGGAAGCCCCCTTCTCGCACCAGCGATTGAGGTTGAAGACGACGTCATCGGCGTTGAAGGCATCGCCGTTGTTCCAGGTGACGCCTTTGCGCAGATGCAGCGTGTATTCGGTGGCGTCGTCGTTGACGTCCCAGCTTTCGAGCAGCACCGGCTCGAAGGTGAACTGGTGCGTGTAGCGCACGAGCGGCTCCAGCCAGGTGCGGGTGACGTTCGCCATCTCCGTCCAGTCATAGGTGCGCGGGTCCTTCTGCGCCTTGACCGACATCGCGACATGCAGCGTTCCGCCTTTCTTCGGCTCTTGCGCCAGGGCTTTTGTCGGCGCGGCAAGGCCAATCATGCCATAGGCGAACGCCGTCGACGCGCCGAAGGCGCTTGCCAGCGCCAGGAATTCGCGCCGGTCCACGCGGCCCGCGCGCGCTTCTTTAGCCATCGCCTCGATGGCGGCAGGAACGCGATCACCGTTGCTTTTGAAGATTGTCATTTTTTCCTCCCATGTTGCGAAACATTGGCCATCCTGGTGCACTTTTTTTCAGCTGTAGATGGCGCCTGCAGCGTGAGCGTGCGTCCAGACGCTGCCTTGCCTGAGATAGTGAGAACTCGCTCCATCCTGCGGCATTTCGAATATCGTATACGAGCCTTGTTGAGCGTCAAGCTTCTTGGGGCATGAGCTGGAGAAAGATGCCGGGCGAAGAACCACCTTCACACCTTCGCACGCTTCATCGGCCAGGTGTCCGCCACGCGATAGCCCGCCGGCCAAGGATCTTCAGGATCCAGCATGTGCTGATGGATGCCGGTGATCCAACCGCGACCGCTGATCTGGGGGCGTATTGCGGGCATACCGGCAACCTGCGTGGCGCCGAGAATCTTGCCGTGAAATTCTGACCCGATGATGGACACACCGGTGAACCAATCCTCGGCTGTCATTTGACCCTTCGCGTGCAAGAGCGCCATGCGGGCCGACACCGCCGTTCCGGTCGGCGATCGGTCGAGCTTGCCAGGTTTTATCGAAACGACCGATTTTGCGCGGAGGCGGTTGCCATCCTGGGTGATGGCGCCGGCAAAAAGACAGAACGAATGGTGGCGCCAATCGGGACGCTCAGGGTGGGAGAACGCCATTTGTCGATTGGCCGCATCGGTGATGCGCACCCCAAGTTCGGCGAGATCACGAGCCTCGTCGGTTTCAAGCGCTAACCCTAGGGCAGGTGCGTCCACGACGACGAAACTGTCGCCTCCATAGGCCGTGTCGACCGTGATGGTACCGAGGCCATCGACCTCAAGCGGCACACCGACCCTGTTGGCGAATGATGGTACGTTTTCGACCATGATGCGCTGGGCTTTTCCTCCGGCACAGTCGGCCCGCACGCGTACCAGACCGCCCGGCGCCTCGAGCACCATTTCGGTTACCGGCTCCTGCATGGGGATGATCCCGGTGTCCAGAATTACCGTCGACACGCAGATCGAATTGGAGCCGGACATCGGGGGCGTATCTTCCGGTTCCATTATGATCCAAGCCATCTGCGCATCGGGATGCTTCGGAGGGACCAGAAGGTTGACGTGCCGGAAGACGCCGCCGCGCGGTTCGTTAAGAACGAAGTTACGAAGTCGGTTGTCTTCTGCGATCCATTTGCGCTGGTCCCAGACAGTGGCTCCCGGCGGAGGAGACACCCCGCCAACGATGACATCCCCGACTTCGCCCTCCGCGTGGCAGGAAACAACATGGATGACTTTCGTGCTTCGCATTCGGGAGTCCCCAGAGCCGCGGCTTCCAATTGGATATCGTATACGATCTTCGGCTCTCGTCAAGGCTCGATTGAGGGGAAATGCGCCAGTCGCTGCTGATCGGCCGGGCTCAAAAGAACCCACGCCGGACGGCATCTCAGGCCATGCAGACACTCGGGTTGAGCAGAATCGCGAGCGTATTTGATCGCGAACATCGTCTACGATATCTATGTTTGCAGATCTGACGCTCCGTGCGGAGACTCTACACGTGCCATTTGCATTTGCCGACATTCCCGATTTGGGTGCCGCCCCCACCGCTTCCGACGTGGTTTTGAAGTTCATCCGCGGAGCAATCATATCCGGGTCGCTTGATGAGGGCGAACCGATCAGGCAAGACGACGTCGCCCGCATGTTCAACATCAGCAAGATTCCGGTGCGCGAAGCTTTGAAGCGGCTCGAGGCAGAGGGATTCGTGGCATTTCAGCGAAACAAGGGCGCAATTGTCGCCAGCATGTCGGAACCGGAGATCGTGCAGATTTTCGAGGTCCGAGCGATGCTGGAATCGAACGCAATTCGGCTTTCCCTCCCCCACATGAACGAGAAGACCTTCGATAAGGCGCAAGCAAGTTGCGACTCCTTTGCGAAGGAAACCGACGTCGGCCGCTGGGCGGAACTAAATTGGGAGTTCCATTCCAGTCTTTATCTAGACGCCGGGCGACCATATCTCCTCCGCATGATCCGGTCGGTTAACGATCGCATCGAACGCTATCTGCGAGTTCAGCTGACGATTTCCGGCGGTCATGAGCTTGCGGATCGAGAACATCGCGAAATCCTGGCCGCCTGCCGCGCTGGCGAGACCGAACAGGCCGCAAAGTTGGTCTACGATCATATTATGAACGCCTGTCAATCGCTTCAGAAACACCTTGCGATCGGCAAGGTGCGCGCTGGCTGAGCCACTGGCTTGCTGTCAGTCACGATTGCCGACGGCCTTTGCCCATATTTTGTCAACTAACGGTATCAGGCAGCTTTTCCTCGCGCCGCGCGATCAAATCCTTGAGACCTTCGGCGATGCCGTCGTCGAGCTTCGGCTCCTGGTAGTCGGCGAGCATGTTGCGCGCCCTTTCGCGGCCGCGCGTGTCGTGATCCTTCGCGCCCTCGGCTGTCCATTGTTCGAAGGAATTGAAGTCCATGATGCTCGGCATGAAGAAGGCGCGCTCGAAATGCTCGAGCGTGTGCTGCGTGCCGAGAAAATGCCCTTGCGGACCGACCTCGCGGACCGCCGCCATGGCCTCCTTGAAATCGTCGAAGGGAACGCCGCCGGCATATTTGTACCAACCGACGAGCTGTTCGCAGTCGGTGGCGAATTTCGAATAGCCGCAGGTAAGGCCGGCTTCAAGCCAGCCGGCGGAGTGCCAGATGTAATTGGCGCCGGCGAGGATCGCGGCATGCATAAGCATGTTCGCCTCGTAGCCGGCCTGGGCGTCGTTGAGCTTGGAGCCGACGTGGAAGCCCGAGGTGCGCCACGGCAGTTTGTATTTCCGCGCCAGCGCACCCATCAGATACATCATCTGCGCGGCCTCCGGCGTGCCCCCCATCGGGGCGCCGGTCTTCATGTCGACGGTCACCATGAACTGGCCATAGATCTGCGGCGAGCCGGGACGGATGAGCTGGGTGAAGGCCACACCGGCGAGCGCCTCGGCATTCACCTGCGCGACCGCGCCGACGGCGGAGGCCGAGGTCGAGGCGCCGCAGAGCGCAAACGGTGCCAGGATCAGCGGCTGGTTGTGGCGGGCATAGACCCGCATGGCGTCGAGCATGGTGGCGTCCCACACCAGCGGCGAATTGCAATTGGTGATCGCCACCAGCACCGGATTGTCGCGCACGAACTCCTCGCCGAACACGATCGCAGCCATCGCCATCGTGTCTTCGGCCCGCTCCTTCGACGTCACGATGCCCATGAACGGCTTGTCGGAGTGCTTGAGCGCCGAATGGATGATGTGGAGGTGCCGCTTCGGCACCGGGATCTCCATCGGCTCGCAGATGATCGAGCTCGACGAATGCAGCGTCGGCGCCATGTAGGCGAGCTTGTGGAAATTGTTGAGGTCGTTAAGCGTGCCGTAACGCCGCTTGTTGTCGAGGTCGCGCACATAAGGCGCGCCATACATCGGCACGAAGATCGAGTTCTTGCCGCCGACGCGAACCGTTCGCTCGGGGTTGCGCGCATTGAGCGTGAATTCCGGCGGGACCTTCGAGACGAGCTCCATCAGCAGCGCGCGATCGATGCGGACGCGTGTGTCCTTGACGTCGGCACCCGCCGCCTTCCAAAGCGCGATCGCTTCGTCGTCGCGGAACTCGCAGCCAACCTCCTCGAGGATTTTGAGCGACTCCTCGTGGATCAGCTCCACCGCCTCGTCGGGCACGATCTCATAGGCCGGAATCTGGCGAACGAGCGTCGGGAAAGACGCGACCGGCGCGCTTCTCAGCGCCTTGCGCCCAAGGCGGCCGCCGCCGCGACGGTGGGTCGGCTCAGTCAATTCAGCGGCCAGTGCGTTCATGTTGTCTCCTTCATCCCGCCCGACCAAGTTAGCGACACGAAATATGGATGTGACGCTGGAAAATCCTGATCTCTTGTATAAGCTGCGCTTATGCGAAGCCTGCGCCACCTCCTGCCCTCGGCCGGCAGCCTCGTCGTCTTCGAGGCGGCAGGCCGGCTGTCGAGCTTCACCGCGGCCGGGCGCGAGCTCGGCATGACCCAGGCGGCCGTCTCCTATGCGGTGCGCGGACTGGAGGAACAGCTCGGCGCCAAGCTGTTTCAGCGCCGCCACCGCCAGGTGCTCCTGACCGAGGCCGGCGAGCGCTTCCACGCGGACGTCTCGCTGGGGCTGTCGCATATCCGCAAATCTGCCGAGGACCTTCGCCTGCAGGCGACCGGCGGCCATGTCACCCTTGCGGCCTCGACCGCCTTCGGCTCGTTCTGGATGATGCCGCGCCTGCAGCAGTTCCGCGACCAACTGCCGGGCATCGATCTGCGCATCCAGACCGCCGACCGCGACCTCGACATCATTGCGGAGGGTATTCCGCTCGGCGTGCGCGGCGGTGTGCCGCGCGACTGGCCGGACTATCACTCGCTGTCGCTGTCCGACGAAGAGATCTTCCCCGTCGCGGGACCGAGCTATCTCGCCAAATTCGGCATGCCGAAGACGGTCGAGGAACTGGCCACGCACCGGCTGATCCATCTCGAGGAGCCCTATCGCGAGGCGCCGAACTGGGACGAATGGTTCGCGTCGGCCGGAACCAGCCTGCGCAATGCCGAGCGCGGCCTGCGCATCAACGACTATGCCCTGGTGATCCAGGCGGTGATGGAAGGGCAAGGCATCTCGCTTGGCTGGCGGCATCTGGTCGAGCGGCTGGTGGCATCAGGGTTGCTGGTGCCGGTGACCGGCCATGTGATGAGGACCGGCATCGGCTTCCACGTCATCTGGCCGAAGAACCGCGAGCTCAGCGACAACGCGCGCAAGGTCAGGGACTGGCTGGTGGCGCAGGCATGAAGTAGCCCCTCCCCCACACCGTTCGAATCCGCCTATAATCCTCGGATGCCCATTCGCCAGCTTTCCGAAACGATGATCAACCAGATCGCCGCCGGCGAGGTCATCGAGCGTCCCGCAAGCGTGGTGAAGGAGTTGGTCGAGAATGCGCTCGACGCCGGCGCGTCGCGCGTCGAGATCGTCACCGCCGGCGGCGGGCTCTCGCTCATCCGCGTCACCGATGACGGCTCGGGCATTCCCGAGCGCGAACTGGCGCTGGCAGTTGCCCGACACTGCACGTCGAAGCTGTCGGACGACATCCACGACATCCGCTCGCTCGGATTCCGCGGCGAGGCGTTGCCGTCGATCGGCTCGGTGGCCAGGCTTTCGATCCGCTCGCGCACGGCCGCCGGCGACAG
>NZ_RZST01000203.1:0-10805 GCF_003997575.1 Mesorhizobium sp. M1A.F.Ca.IN.022.07.1.1 | reverse complement strand
GACGGAAGTCGCGCGCGCCGTCGTCGGCCTCGATCCACTGCTCTCCGGGCGGATGGCCGTCGGCGGCCGGCCTTACAGGCCGCGCGAGCCGGCGGATGCGGTTGCCGCCGGAATCGGGCTGGTGCCGGAGGACCGCAAGCAGGAGGCCTTGCTTTTGATGCAGGCGGTGCGCGACAATGTCAGCCTCGTGGTACCCGACAAGGTGTCGCGCTACGGCTTCTTCAGCCGCAGGCGCGAGCGCGCGCTGGTCGCCCGCCATGTCGCCGAGCTCCGGGTCAAGACGCCGTCGATCGAGCAGGCCGTCGGGAAATTGTCCGGCGGCAACCAGCAGAAAGTCGTCTTCGCGCGCTGGCAGGCACGGGGGCCGGCGGTCCTGATCCTCGACGAGCCGACGCGCGGCATCGATGTCGGCGCCAAGGCGGAGATCTACAGGCTCATCGAAAGCCTGGCCGACCAGGGCCTCGCCATCCTGCTCATCTCCTCGGAGATGCCGGAGCTGCTCGGCCTTGCCGACCGCATCCTGGTCATGCAGAGCGGCAGCATCAGCGGCGAGCTGCCGTGGCAAGAGGCGAGCGAGGAGGCGGTGCTGGCACTGGCCATGCGCTCGGACAAGAAAGCAATCGAAAGGAGGGTGTCGTGACCGATACCGCGACCGCCGGACGCGAGCGCGCGCCGGCCAGCCTGTTTGGCCGCATCGGCGCGCAAAACATCAGCCTGCTGATCGCTCTGGTCGTGCTGCTGGCGATCTTTGGCGTGTTGAGGCCGGAGGTCTTCTTCACGCCGCGCAACCTGATCAACATAGGCCTCGCGGTCACCATTCTCGGCATCCTGGCAATGGCGCAGACCGTCGTCATCGTATCGGGCGGGCTCGACATCTCGGTCGGGTCGATCGTCGGCCTGAGCACGATGGTGCTGGCCGTCGCCGCCCAGGAAACCGGCTCGATCCCCGCCGGCATCCTCGCCGGCCTGCTCGCCGGATTGCTGGCAGGCGCAGTCAACGGGCTGATCATCGTCTACGGGCCGGTCAATGCGGTGATCGCGACGCTTGGCACGATGTCGGCCTTCCGCGGCCTCGCCTATCTGATGAACAACGGCAATTCCATACCGATCACCGGCGACAGCCTGCGCGCGCTGGGCATCGGCACGCTGTTCGGGCTGCCCTTCGCCATCTGGCTGCTGATCGCGGCGATGGCGGCTTTCATCGTCTTCACCCGTGAGACGGTCGTCGGCCGCAACATCTACGCGCTCGGCGGCAATCCGACGGTGGCGCGGCTCGCCGGCATCCCGATCCGCCGCTACCAGATCTCGATCTATGCGATGAGCGGCTTCGCGGCGGCGGTGGCGGGACTGGTGCTGGCCAGCCGCACCATGTCCGGACAGCCCGCCTCCGGCAGCCAGGGGCTGGAGCTAGAGGCTATCACCGCCGCGATCCTCGGCGGCTGCGCGCTGCAGGGCGGCAAGGGCACGATCATCGGCGCCATGTTAGGGGTGCTGATCATCGGCGTCCTCAACAACGGCATGATCCTGACCTCCGTGCCGACCTTCTACCAGCTGCTCGCCAAGGGCGCGCTGCTGATCCTGGCCGTCATCGTGCAAGAGCGCCAGCGGGCCCGGTCGGGAGAATAGCCCCGCGCGGGGTTAGACGCTTTCGAGATAGGTCTCGATCTCGAAGTCGCTGACATTGAGCGCGAAGGTGTTCAACTCCTGGCGTTTGCAGGCGATGAAAGCGTCGCGCAGCACGGCCGGGAAGATTTCGGCGACGCGCTTGCCGGTCTCGAAGGCGGCGATCGCCGAGGCCCAGTCAGGCGGCAGCTTGGCAAGCGTGAGGCCCTGTCCCTCGCCGCCGGTCGGCTCGCCAGGCGACAGCTGCCGCTCGATGCCCATCAGCGCGGCACCCAGGATCGCCGCCAGCACCAGATAGGGATTGGCGTCGGCGCCGGAAACGCGATGCTCGATGCGGCGCGCGGCAGACGGGCCGCCTGGAATGCGGATCGCCACCATGCGGTTTTCGTAGCCCCAGGCGACAGCCGTCGGCGCATAGGAGCGCGGGCGCAAGCGGCGGTAGGAGTTGAAATGCGGCGCGAACACCAGCGTGCTTTCGGCCATGGCCGCGAGCAGGCCGCCGACGGCGTGGCGCATGGTGTCGGAGCCCTGGTCGCTGCCGTCGTCGAAGATGTTGCGGCCGTCCTTGTCGAGCACGCTGAAATGAACATGGAAACCGTTGCCGGCGCGCTCGCCATAGGGCTTGGCCATGAAGCAGGCGGCAAAGCCGTGCTTGCGCGCGATGCCCTTGACCGTGCGCTTGAAAAGCACGGCGTCGTCCGCGGCGCGCAAGGCATCCGGAACGTGGTTGAGGTTGATCTCGAACTGGCCGACGCCGTTCTCGGCGATCGCCGTATCGACCGGAATGCCCTGCATGCGGCAGGCTTCGTAGATGTCGTGAATGAAGCCTTCGAAATCGTCGATTTCGTCGATCGAAAGCGCCGCATCGGAATCGAGACGCCGGCCGGTGACCGGCGAGACAGGACCGACCGGACGCTGCGATGTCGGATCGACGAGATAGAATTCAAGCTCGGTCGCGGTAACCGGCGTCAGACCAAGCGCTGCGTAGCGGTCGAGGATGCGGGCGAGCGCGCGGCGCGGATCGCCGAGATAGGGTGCGCCGGCCTCGTCGGCGAGCCACAGGGGCAAAAGCGCCGTCGGATGCGCCGTCCAGTTGACGGGCAGGATGCCGCGTCCGGTCCAATGGCAAAGCCCGTCGGCGTCACCGGTCGAGAAAACCTGGGCGTTGCCTTCGATGTCCTCTCCCCAGATGTCGAGCCCGATCAGCGAATAAGGCATGCGCAGCTTGCCTTCGAGCGCCTTGCGCGCCTGCTCGACCGGGATGCGCTTGCCGCGCATGATGCCGTTCAGGTCGCACACCGCGGCCCGCAGGCTCTGGATGTCGCTTCTGCTTTCAAGCCAGTTCAAAACGTCCGCAATTGCATCGCCCAATTTCCAGCCCCTGTTCTTTCGGAGGTGCTGCAGCCGTTCCGGCTACGATATCCATTCTACAGCTTGTGAGTTTATGAAGGTCGCCACGGATGGTTCCAGGCGATGTTCCTTCATTTTTTCAATTCACTAGCTGGGATATCGGGCGGCATTTTGGGTCCATAGCTGCGATCTGCGATCGCAACATAGCTGGCCGCTAGGGGAAAGCCAAGGGGGCATTTGCGCGGTCAACGGTGAGCTGGCTGCCGGTATCGTGATGGGCGAGGGCAATCCCTCGATCTACGCTGGCATTAGTGCCGCAATTCAGGAAACTTGATCTGTTTGAGAATGTGCGTCGCGCCCTCGTCGATGTCGCGCACGATGGCCGCGCGGGCTCGTTCGCCGTCCTGGACCTCGATCGCCGCCACGACCTCTTCATGATAGTCGATGCCGAGAATGCCGGCGAGGTCGTCCTCGAAGCCGATGCGCAGGTTGCGGAGGAAGGGGCCCACCTGCATCCACACGGTCTCGATGAGGAAGATCATCTGCTCGTTGCCGCAGTGGCGGTATATCGAGAATTTGAAGTCGTGATTCTTGCGCAGGTAGTCGTCGATGTCGCCGCTGCGGGCGGCCTGGGTGAGTTCGGCGCAATGACGGCGGATGGCGCGCAGGTTGTTGCCGTTGATGAGGCCGGTGGCGAGCTCAGTGGCCGTGCCTTCCAGGACCGTGCGCACGTCGGTGAGCTGCTGGAAACGGTCCGCCGAAATCATCGGCACCTCGACGCTGCCGTTCGGCATCGGGCTCAGCGCCCTGAGCGCCTGCAGCCGCATGAAGGCGCTGCGCACCGGCATGTCGCTGGTGCCGAGCTCCTTGGCGAGCTTGCGCGAGGTCAGCTTCTGGCCGGGCTGGAGCTGACCCGACATCAGCGCCCGCACCAGTTCCAGATAGACTTTCTCATGCAGCGGTACTGTGTCGAGGGCAGTCAGTCCGAATTGTGTTTTGTCGGCCATTGGCTATGCGCTACTTCGTCCGTCCCTGAAATCTGGTTTAGCCGCTCTGTCTGCAACCACGACACTTGGCCGGCGGCCCTCGATCGCACGATAGACGGTTAACGCGCGGCGCCGCAAGTGAGGCAGGGGCGGCCTTCCCTGCCTGACCCGAACGGCGCCCCTGGGCATGCGCGCCGTGGAGCGGTTCCAGTTAGCTGGAGACGCACTATCCGATGCGCGCGTCGATGATCTCGACGAAGCGCGCGAAGAGGCCGGCCTGCGACCTGATCTTGAGCTTGCGATAGATGTTGCGGCGATGGACCTTCACGGTCCCTGGGACGATCCTGAGTGCCCTGGCGATCGATTCCGTCGAGTGACCCTGGAGCACCAGGTCGACGACCTGTTTCTCGCGCGAGGTCAGCGACAGGCTCTTCCAGATGTGGGCGCGATCCAGCTCATTGGTCACCGCCGCAGCTTCGCCCGGCGGCGCAACCGTGGTCTCTTCGGCAGGCAAGGCTGGCCAGCGCTGTCGGCAGAAGCCGACCACCGCGGGAGCCATGTCGCGCAACAGCCTGGCGTCGGCTGTTCCGAACGGCCCCGAGGCGCGCAGCCGCATCAGCGACAGCACTAGCGCATCCTTGCCGGCCAGCGGAACGAAGAAGCCGACCTCCTCGGCGAGCCGGGTCTGGCTGTAGTACGAGCGGTAGTACTCGCTGGCATAGAAGCGGTCCGGCGCCAACTCGCGCATGCGCCAGAAGCCTTCCCTGCGCTCGACCGCGGCGTGATGGAAGGGGTCGAGCAGATAGGGCCCTTCCTGATAGAGCGCGACGAAGATGTGGCTTTCGGCCGGCGAGAAGGTCTCGAACAGAAGCGGCGGCCGCGCAGCACCCCGATAGCCGAAGACGACGCAGTGATCGAAGCGGACATGCCCGCGCAGCCAGCCGACGATCGCCTTGCCGAAATGATCGCCGGTCTCGCGCGCCGCGGCAATCACGGCGCCGAGCGCGTTGTAGTCGTCGCTGCGGGAGGCGCTCAATTCATACCCCTCGAAATGCTAAAATCAATTAAATATACCACCCGCGAGGTATATACTAGGCGCCATTGGCTCTGCTAGCTTTGCAAAGATTGCCTCACGCTGTCGCTGGAGCCGTGGCTTGACTGCAGTGCCCGATATCGAGTTTCGCGCGGTCACCAAGCGCTACGGCGCCGTCACGGCGGTCAGCGGCATCGACCTTGCCATCCCGCCCGCGGCCTTCGTCGCCCTGCTCGGACCATCCGGCTGCGGCAAGACGACATGCCTGCGTATGATCGGCGGCTTCGAGCAGCCGAGCGACGGGCAGGTGCTGATCCGCGGCCGCGACATGGCCGGAACGCCGCCTTACCGGCGTCCGGTCAACATGGTGTTCCAGCAGTACGCGCTGTTTCCGCATCTCGATGTCGAGGAGAACATCTCCTACGGACTTCGCCAGGCAAGGCCGCGTCTGTCATCGCGCGAGATCAGCCTGAAGGCAGGTGAGGCGTTGGCCATGGTGCAGCTTGCGGGCTACGGACGCCGCAAGATTCACGAGCTTTCCGGCGGCCAGCAGCAGCGCGTCGCGCTCGCCCGGGCGCTGGTCAACAAGCCTGCGGTGCTGCTGCTCGACGAGCCGCTGGCGGCGCTCGACAAGAAGCTGCGCACAGACATGCAGATCGAGCTGCAGAACCTGCAGCGCGAAATCGGCATCACCTTCGTTCTGGTCACCCACGACCAGGAGGAGGCGCTGTCGATGAGCGACTTCGTGTGCGTCATGAATGGCGGCCGCGTGGTGCAAATCGGCCAGCCGAGCGAGATCTATGACGAGCCGGCCGATCTGTTCGTCGCCGATTTCGTCGGCAAGACGAATCTGCTCAGCGGCAAGGTGGCCGGGCTCTCCGGCGACCTCGTCGATGTGGCGCTCGCCGACGGCACGGTGATTTCGGCGCGCAAGCGGGTACCGCTCAGCCGGGGCGAGGCCGTATCCGTCAGCCTTCGGCCGGAATCGCTCAGCCTCTCGGCGCCCGGAGGCGGCGGCCTCAAGGGCATTGTCCGTAACCGCATCTTTCTTGGCTCGACCGCGGAATACGCGATCGAAGTGCAGGGCATTGGATCATTGCTTACCAAGGCCGATCACGTGACTGGCCGGGGCAACCTTTTCAAGCCGGGCGAACCCGTCGCCATCGGCTTCGCCGCGGGAGCGCCGCTGGCGTTTCCGCAACCTAAGAACAACGGGACCAACCAGAGGGAAGACCAACATGTCAAAATCCTATCGTGACGGACTGCCGATAAGCCCCGAAAAATTCGTCGACCAATTGATGCGCCTGAAGCGCGGCTCGATCAGCCGGCGCGACTTCCTCGGCCTCACCGGCCTCGGTGTCGCGACCGCGGTGATGGCGCGCGAGCTCGGCATCAGGCCGACACCGGCCTTTGCTGCCGAGAACCTCGGCGACCGCATGTCTATCGCCACCTGGCCGAACTATCACGACCCGCAGACCTTCGAGAACTTCAAGGCCGAGACGGGCGTGGCCGTCGAGGTCAACGTCTTCGGTTCGAACGAAGAGATGCTGGCCAAGCTGCAGGCCGGCGGCTCGGGCTGGAGCCTGTTCGTGCCGACCAACTACACCATCTCGACCTATAAGAAGCTCGGCATCATCGAGCCGCTGGACATGGCCAAGCTCGGCAATTTCGACGGCAGCAAGGAAGATGCCCGCTTCACCGCGGAAGGCACGATCGACGGCACGATCTACGCCGTGCCGAAGAACTGGGGCACGACCGGCTTTGCCGTCAACACCAAGAAGCTCGCCAAGCCGATGTCGAGCTGGAAGGAATTCTGGGACACGGCCATGGCGGAAGGCGACGGCCGCACCATGGTGCATGACTACCAGCTGACCACGATCGGCAATGCGCTGAAATATCACGGCTACTCGTTCAACTCGCTGAAGCAGGACGAGCTCGCCAAGGCCGAGGAACTGCTGCTCAAAGTCAAGCCGCATCTCTTCGCGGTGTCGAGCGACTATCAGCCGTCGATGCGCTCGGGCGACGCCTGGATGACGATGTGCTGGACCAATGACGGCGCGCAGCTTCATCGCGATATTCCTGAGATCGCCTATGTGCTCGGCAAGGAGGGCGGCGAGATCTGGACCGACTTCTACGCCATCCCGAAGGACGCGCCGAACAAGCCGGCCGGCTATGCGCTGCTCAACTACCTGATGAACCCGAAGGTCGCCGTCAAGGAGCATCTGGCCAATGGCGCGCCTTCGACCGACGCGCGGGTCAATGCGCTGCTGCCGAAGGAGGTGCTCGAGAACCCGATCCTCTATCCGGCCGCCGAACTTCTGAAGCCGCTCGAGTTCGGCGCCGCCGCGACGCTCACCGATCCGGGCCGCGCCGAGCTGATGGCGCGCTTCAAGGCCGCGTGAATCAGGGCACCAACTCCGGTCAAGTTCTTACCGCCGGCGGGCAGAGGCCCGTCGGCGCCGAAGCGGCTTTTTCAATGCGCGGCAGTCTCCTTCGCAAAAATCTCCTGACCGCCCTACTGCTCGCTCCGGCGACGCTGTGGCTCGTCGTGTTCCTGGTCTTGCCGTTCGTCGCCATCGCCATCTTCAGCGTCGGTGAGCGGGCGCCCGAGGGCGGCTACCAGGCAGCGTTCACCGTCGCTCAATATGCCAACCTGCCGGCACGGGCGACCGCCTTCTGGAACACGATGGTGCTGGCGCCGGTCGGCGCGCTGGCCTGCCTCCTCGTCGCCTATCCCGTCGCCTACTACCTGGCGCTGCGCGCGCCGCAGCGCTGGCGGCTGATCCTGCTCGCGCTGATCGTCATCCCGTTCTGGACCAGCCTTCTGATGCGCACCTATGCCTGGATGTACATCCTTGGCGGGCGCGGCATTCCCGCCCTGCTCGCCTATATAGGCATCGAGGATCTCAGGCTGATCAACACGCCTGGCGCGGTGCTGCTCGGCATCGTCTATGGCTATCTGCCGCTGATGATCCTGCCGATTTATGTCAGCCTCGAGCGGCTCGACCGGCGGCTGCTCGAGGCGTCCGCCGATCTGGGTGCTACGCCGCTATCGACCTTCCTCGGCGTCACGCTCCGGCTGTCGCTGCCGGGCGTGATGACCGGCTTCTCGCTGGTGATGATCCTGCTGCTCGGCGAGTATCTGATCCCGACGCTGCTTGGCGGCGGCAAGGTGTTCTTCATCGGCAACGCCTTGGTCGACCTCTTCCTGCAGTCACGCAACTGGCCGTTCGGATCGGCGATTGCCATCACGCTGGTGCTGGTCTCGGTCGTGGTGCTGATCATCGCCAACCGCCTCTCGACCCGGCTTTCGGGCGCCCGCCGCGTGGACCTGATCTGATGCGCGCCTTCGTCGTTGCCGTCTTTGCCTTCCTCTATCTGCCGATCGCGTTGGTCGTGCTGTTCTCCTTCAATGCCGGCCACCACGCCAGCGAGTTCACCGGCTTCTCCGAGCAATGGTATGGCAAGGCGCTGTCGAACCCGTTCCTGGTCGAGGCGCTGAAGAACAGCCTGTTCATCGCCACCACCAGCGCGCTGCTCGCGGCCTTCTGCGGCACGGCCGCGGCGCTCGGGCTGCAGCGTGTCGGCTCGCGGACAAGGGGCGTGTTCGACGCATTGCTGGGTGCCGCGATCGTCGTGCCGGGCGTGGTCATCGGCATTTCGACGCTGGTAGCGCTGGTGCAGCTCTTCGCCGTCGTCAATCCGTTCCTCGCTTCGGTTTGGCCGACCGACCAGCCGCCGCGCCTGGCGCTCGGCTACGGCTCGATTATCGCCGCGCACGGCCTGTTCTCGATGGCGCTTGTGACGATGATCGTCGGCACGCGGCTCAGCAGCCTTGACCGTAACCTGGTCGAGGCCTCGAGCGATCTCTATGCAACACCGCTGACGACGTTCCGCTCGATCGTGCTGCCGCAGATCATGCCGGCTGTGATTGCCGGCTTCCTGCTCGCCTTCACCTTCTCCTTCGACGACTTCATCATCGCCTTCTTCGTCGCCGGCGCGCAGACGACCTTGCCGATCTATGTCTTTGCCTCGATCCGACGCGGGGTGACGCCGGAGATCAACGCCATCGCGACGATCGTGCTCGCCGCCTCGGTGCTGCTCGTCCTGCTCGCGCAATGGCAGCTCGGCCGACGAAAACCATCGCCTTGAAAGACAGATCCATGATTTTGAAAGATCGCATCGCCGTGGTGACGGGCGCCGGGTCGGGCATCGGGCGCGCCGGCGCCATGATCATGGCGCGGGAAGGGGCTGTCGTGGTGATCGCCGACCGGGATCCGGCGGCAGGCGAGGCCACGGCGGCCGCTATCCGCGCAGCCCGCGGCCGCGCCGAAGCGGTCGCGACCGATGTCGCCAACGACACGGCGGTCGAGGACCTCATAGCGGGAACGCTCGGCAAGCACGGCCGGATCGATATCCTGCACAGCCATGCCGGCATCCAGGTCGGCGGCACGCTGACGGAAGTCAGCACCGACGGCATGGACGCGTCGTGGCGGATCAATGTGCGGGCGCAGTTCCTCGCGGCGAAGACCGTCATGCCGGCGATGATCGCGCAGGGCGGCGGGGTCATCCTCAACACTGCGTCCAATTCCGGCGTCTTCTACGATCGCGAGATGATCGCCTATGCCACGTCCAAGCATGCGGTGGTGGCGATGACCAGGCAGATGTCGCTCGACTACGCCAAACACAATGTGCGCATCAACGCGCTCTGTCCGGGCTGGGTCGACACGCCGTTCAACGAGCCGTTCATCACCCAGATGGGTGGCCGCAACGCAATTGAAAACTATGTACGTACCAAGATTCCGATGGGGCGCTGGGCGAGCGCGGAGGAGATCGCCGAGGCAATCCTGTTCCTGGTCTCCGACCGCTCGTCCTTCATGACCGGCCAGGCGCTGGTCGTCGACGGCGGCGAAAGCATCGGCTGAGGCGCGCTTGGCGAGCGATCTACCGGTCGACGGGATTTCCAAATGCCGGATCGCGGCGTCGCGAGTAGGTGTCGATACGCGGCAGATCGTCGGAAAATTCCAGCCAGGGCAGACGCAGCCGCCAATAGGCGTGGGCTTGTGGCCGAAACCGCTCCGGATGGTCGAAGAAGCCGATGGTGACATAAAGCTCGTCGTTCAGTCCCTCGTCGCGATAGGCGATCGAGGTGCCGCATTTCTCGCAGAAGCTGCGGACGATGCCCCGGGTTTTCGAGAATTCCCTGGGCTGGCCGCGGGTCAAGCGAAACTGGTCCGGCCGGTAACCGATCCAGATGGTCAGCGGGCTTCCGATCGCCCGGCGGCAGTCGTCATCATGGTCGAAGCAGATCCAGAACGGATCGCCCTGCATCTCGGCCGCGATCGCCCCGCAAAAACATGCCCCCGTTTCGATCGTGCTTTCCATCCCATCGCTCCTGATCGTGCTGAATTCCGTCGGCCGCGCTGTGCGCCGGTGGCGTGCTCAGTGGGAACATCAAAACCGGCAGCGAGTTCCTTTGGCCGTGCAACGCGCGGAGTGGTCCCAGCGGGTGGGCTTGCGCCGGAAGCAACGATCGGTCAAACCATAGGCCAGGTTCCTTGAAGAGGTTTGCCGTGCAAATGGAAAAAAGCCGCTCCGGCTCTCGGCTGTTTTCAATTTCGGCCGCAAGAAATCGTCTTTCAGCGGGGCATCACTAGTCATGCGCTGTTGCCGGCACGAGAATCTGCAACGCGCGGAGGAGACCAAGGTCGGTTCGCATGTCGTTCGGGACGGCTGGACCGAGGGGGTATGCGGAGTGCTCGATCCGGCCTGTTGGCCGGCCATCAGGCCGGATCGAGCACTCCGCATACCCC
>NZ_RZST01000202.1:0-10887 GCF_003997575.1 Mesorhizobium sp. M1A.F.Ca.IN.022.07.1.1 | reverse complement strand
GATGCGCGCGGCCATCTGCACCGCGCCGCCGAGCGCATCGTCAAGCGGGGCCTTCAGCAGCGCCTGATAGCGCGCCGCCAGCCGCGGCGCGTAGAGCGGCGCCAGGCCGCCGAGCAGGCATAGCGGCGCATCGTCGGCGAGTTCGAGGGCGCCGAGCGAAGCCTCGACATCGGCAACCGCCTTATCGAGGATCCAATTGGCAACGAGATCGCCCTTTTCGGCATGCTCGAAGACTTTTGGCGCGAAACCGCCGAAGTCGCCGGGCTTGGCGTTGGTGGTGAACTCGACCACGTCCTCGGGATTGTTGCGGAAGACGGCAAGCATGGCATCCGTCAGCGGCGAGCCGGGGCGGATGCCGTCATAGGCAAGGAGCGTCTGCTCGAGCAGGTCGCGGCCGATACGGGCGCCGCTGCCCTGGTCGCCGACCTGGAAACCCCAGCCGCCGATGGCGTGCGACTTGCCCGCTTTGCGCGCCATATAGGCGGTGCCGGTGCCCAGGATCGCCATGGCGCCGTCGCCGGAGCCGACGGCGCCTTCGAGCGCGATCTCGGCATCGGTCTCGACGCGGCTTTTGCTGAACGGCAGGATCGCTTCCAGCTGCTGCCTGTAGGTGCCGACATTGGCTCCGGCGAGGCCGAGAATGGCAGGCGTCTCGGGGATCAGCTCCGGATCTTCACCGGCGGCCACGAAAGCTTGCCTTGCCGCCTCGACGATGTTTGCGCGCGCACCGGTAAGGTCGGTGCGGATATTGGCCGCGCCGCTCTTGGCGCGGCCAACGACAGCGCCGTCGGCGGTCGCAAGGGCCGCCCTGCAGCTTGTGCCGCCGCCATCGATGCCAAGCACGAATTTCACGCGATTTTCTCCTCGTCGCGGATAATACCAATAAAATACCAACAGCCAAGCGTTAATTTCGGCTCAAAAAAGATTAAGGCGTATTTGATTGAAAGGACATGGAAATTTGTTCCCGACGCGCTCCGGAGCATGAAAACGCAATGAGAGATGTGGACAAGTGGTATTTTTTTGGTATTGTTCGATCAGTTGGAGGAAAGCGGATGGCCGAGACGCGCACGGAAGCGCTTCATCAGAACGCCGCGGGGCTGGATGTCCAGGCCCCGGACGCCATCCTTTCGTTCCTCGCCAATGCGCAAATCGAGGCCGCCAGGGCCGTGCACGGCGCCATTCCGGCCATTGCCGAGGCCGCCGAGCTTGTCGCCAGACAATTGAAGGGTGGAGGCAGGCTCGCCTACGCGGCAGCCGGCAGTTCCGGCCTCATGGCTGTCGCCGATGCGCTGGAACTTCCCGGCACATTCGGTATAGCGCGGGACCGCATCGCCATCCTGATCGCCGGCGGCGACGAGGCGTTCCGCACGCTTGCCGGCGGACCGGAAGACGATACCGAGGAAGCCGCGGCAGCCGTCGCGAATGCCAATATCGGCAAGGGCGACTGCCTGATCGCCATCTCGGCCAGTGGCTCGACGCCCTATGCCGTCCAGGCGATCGGCGATGCCCGGCGCCGGGGCGCGGCGACGATCGCGATAGCCAACAACAACGGCGCGACGCTGTTCGGCGAGGCCGACGTCGCCATCCTGCTCGAGACGCCGCCGGAGCTGATCGCCGGCTCGACGCGCATGGGCGCGGGAACAGCACAAAAGATCGCGCTCAACATGCTCTCGACGCTCGCTGCCGTCCATCTCGGCCATGTGCATGACGGCTACATGGTCAACCTTGCCGCCGACAACATCAAGCTGCGTGACCGCGCGGTGCGCATGGTGGCCGCCATCAGCGGACGCAGCCGCGAAGACGCGGCGCGCCTGCTCGAAGAGAGCGGTGGCGGCGTCAAGACTGCCATTCTGCTCGCCGCGGGTGCTGCCAATGCCGATGCGGCCGAGAAGATACTGGAAAAAACCGGCCAGAAGCTCAGGCCGGCGCTTTCCGCGATCGAGGGGAGCAAGGCGCGCTAGCCGCTGTTCTCATCAAAACCGAACCTGAAAAAGGTCAACAGGGAGACTGGACATGACGACCAAACTACTGACGGCACTTCTCATCGGCACGAGCATTCTCGGCACCACCGGGATGGCCCTCGCCGAAGACGTCACGCTCAACATCGAGAGCTGGCGCGGCGACGACCTGACCATCTGGAAGGACAAGCTGATCCCGGCCTTCGAAGCCAAGAACCCGGGCATCAAGGTGGTGTTCGCGCCCTCGGCGCCGACCGAGTATGACGCGGCACTCGGCGCCAAGCTCTCTGCCGGCTCGGCGGGCGACCTGATCACTTGCCGCCCCTTCGACAAGTCGCTTGAGCTGTTCAAGAAGGGCAACCTCGCCGACCTCTCGTCGCTGCCCGGCATGGACAACTTCTCTCCGGTCGCCAAGGCCGCCTGGCAGACCGACGACGGAAAGTCGAGCTTCTGCGTGCCGATGGCTTCGGTCATCCACGGCTTCATCTACAACAAGGACGCCTTCGACAAGCTCGGCCTCAAGGTGCCGACGACGAATGAAGAGTTCTACGCCGTGCTGGACAAGATCAAGGCGGACGGCACCTATATCCCGATGGCGATGGGCACGAAGGACCTCTGGGAAGCCGCGACCATGGGCTACCAGAACATCGGCCCGAACTACTGGAAGGGCGAGGAAGGGCGTCAGGCGCTGATCAAGGGCGAGCAGAAGCTGACCGATCCGCAGTGGGTTGAACCCTACAAGGAACTGGCCAAGTGGAAGCCCTATCTCGGCGACGGTTTCGAGGCGCAGACCTATCCGGACAGCCAGAACCTGTTCACGCTCGGCCGCGCCGCCATCTACCCGGCTGGCTCCTGGGAGATCGGCCTGTTCAACACCCAGGCGCAGTTCAAGATGGGCGCCTTCCCGCCGCCCGTGCAGAAGGCCGGTGACACCTGCTACATCTCCGACCACACCGATATCGGCATGGGCCTGAACGCAGCCTCGAAGCACCCGGAAGAAGCCAAGAAGTTCCTGTCCTGGGTCGCTTCGCCGGACTTCGCCAACATCTACGCCAATGCGTTGCCGGGCTTCTTCAGCCTGAACAACACCCCGGTGAAGATGGAGGACCCGCTGGCACAGGAATTCGTCTCCTGGCGCGGCAAGTGCAAGTCGACGATCCGCTCGACCTACCAGATCCTGTCGCGCGGCACGCCAAACCTCGAGAACGAGACCTGGGTCGAATCGGCCAACGTGATCAACGGCACCGACACGCCGGAAGCCGCGGCCAAGAAGCTGCAGGACGGCCTCGACAGCTGGTACAAGCCGGCGAAGTAAGACTTTAGCCATTCGAACCGGCCGGGCAGCTGCCCGGCCGGCCTTCGGACAGATCTAGATAGCGATTGTCGGCGCCGCCTCTCGGTCTTACCCTCACCCTTGCGGGAAGACGAAGCCGCACTGTCGCTGGCCTTGTCCCTCGCATCATGGGGACAGTCAGGCCGCCGTGCATCGAGGCATCAGCCAAGCACCATCGACCTGGAACCGAGAGACGGCGGGGACCGAACTCATGGCCGCACAAACACGACCCAAGAAACCGATCCGCTGGCATATCGGCGTCTTCCTGGCGCCGGCGGTGCTGGTCTACACGGCAGTCATGATCCTGCCGCTGTTCGGCACCCTGCAGCTTTCTCTGTTCCGCAACATCAACCAGGCGCAAGTGTTCGTCGGGTTCGACAATTTCCACAAGCTGTTCGGCGATCCCAACTGGTCGGTGAATTTCTGGAATGCGCTCAGGAACAATGTCTGGTTCTTCATCATCCACATGCTGGTGCAGAATCCGATCGGCATCCTCTTGGCGGCGCTGCTGTCCAGCCCGAGACTGCGGTTTGCCGCCTTCTATCGCACCGCGATCTTCGTGCCGACGATCCTGTCCTTCGTCATCGTCGGCTTCGCCTGGAAGCTGATCCTGTCGCCGATCTGGGGCGTGGCGCCGCACCTGCTCGACTTCGTTGGGCTGAAGAGCCTGTTCACGCCGTGGCTCGGCAAAGAGCAATATGCGCTCACCGCGCTCAGCCTCGTCTCGGTCTGGCAGTTCGTCGGCATCCCGATGATGCTGATCTATGCAGCACTTCTGTCGATCCCGGACGAGGTGATCGAGGCCGCCGAATGCGACGGCGTCACCGGTATGGCGCAGTTCTGGAAGATCAAGCTGCCGCTGATCCTGCCTTCGATCGGCATCATCTCGATCCTGACCTTCGTGGGCAATTTCAACGCTTTCGACCTGATCTACACCGCGCAAGGGGCGCTCGCCGGTCCGAATTATTCGACCGACATTCTCGGCACCTTCCTCTACCGCGCCTTCTTCGGTTTTCAGCTGCAGGTCGGCGATCCCAACATGGGTGCCGCGATCGCCACGATCATGTTCCTGATCATCCTCGCCGGCGTCTGCGTCTACCTGTTCCTCGTCCAGACGCGCCTGCGTCGCTATCAGTTCTGAGGCGCGCCATGAGCACCGCAACACATTCGCTTCCCCGCACCATCGGCGCCCATGCGGTCCTTTTGACCTACACGGTGATCGCGCTGTTCCCGGTGATCCTGGTCATCATGAACTCGTTCAAGTCGCGCGCCGGCATTTTTGGCGCGCCGCTGACGCCGCCAACGCCGAAAACCTTCGACCTGATCGGCTACACCACCGTGTTCGGCCAGGGCGACTTTCTGCATTATTTCCAGAACAGCCTCGTCGTCACGGTCGCCTCGCTGTTCTTCGTGCTTCTGTTCGGCGCCATGGCCGCTTTCGCACTGTCGGAATACCGCTTCCGCGGCAACACGATGATGGGGCTCTATCTCGCGCTCGGCATCATGATTCCGATCCGCCTCGGCACCGTCGCCATCCTGCAGCTGATGGTGGCGAGCGGGCTGGTCAACACGCTGACGGCGCTGATCCTGGTCTACACGGCGCAAGGCCTGCCGCTCGCCATCTTTATCCTGTCGGAGTTCATGAAGCAGGTGTCCGACGACCTGAAGAACGCCGGCAGGATCGACGGGCTGTCGGAGTACACGATCTTCTTCCGGCTGGTGCTGCCGCTGGTGCGCCCGTCGATGGCGACGGTCGCCGTCTTCACCATGATCCCGATCTGGAACGACCTGTGGTTCCCGCTGATCCTGGCGCCGTCGGAAGAGACCAAGACGGTGACGCTCGGCGCGCAGCTCTTCCTGGGCCAGTTCGTCACCAACTGGAACGCGATCCTGGCGGCGCTCTCGCTGGCGATCCTGCCGGTGCTGATCCTCTACGTCATCTTCTCGCGGCAGCTGATCCGCGGCATCACGTCAGGAGCCGTCAAGTGAGTGCAGAACAGCCTCTTCGCGTCGTCGTCGCCGGCCTTGGCAATATGGGCCGCAGCCATGCGCTGGCCTATCACACCAATCCGGGCTTCGAGATCGCCGCGCTCGTCAACCGTTCCGAGGTGCCGCTGCCGGATGGGCTCGCGGGCTATCGCATCAGGCGCTCCTTCGAGGATGTGCTGCGCGACGAGAAACCGGACGTCGCCGCCATCGCTACTTATTCCGACAGCCACGCCGACTATGCGGTGCGGGCGTTCGAGGCCGGCTGCCATGTCTTCGTCGAGAAGCCGCTGGCGACCACGGTGGCGGACGCCAGGCGCGTCGTCGATGCCGCCAAAGCCAACGGCAGGAAGCTGGTGATCGGCTATATCCTGCGCCACCATCCGTCCTGGATGCGGCTGATCGCCGAGGCGCGCAAGCTCGGCGGGCCATACGTATTCCGCATGAACCTCAACCAGCAGTCCTCCGGCCACAGCTGGGAAACGCACAAGCAGTTGATGCAGACCACCTCGCCGATCGTCGATTGCGGCGTGCATTATCTCGACGTGATGCTGCAGATCACCGATGCCAGACCGGTCGAGGTGCGCGGCATGGGCGTGCGGCTCAGCGATGAAGTGGCGCCCTCGATGTATAATTACGGTCACCTGCAGGTGCTGTTCGAAGACGGCTCGGTCGGCTGGTACGAGGCCGGCTGGGGACCGATGGTTTCGGAGACCGCCTTCTTCGTGAAGGACGTGATGTCGCCCAAAGGCTCTGTGTCGATCGTCACGAAGGAGGGCGTGAAGTCCGACGACATCGACACGCACACCAAGACCTCGACCATCCGCCTGCACAGCGCCGCGACCGGGCCGGACGGAAAGTTCATCAAAGAGGACGAACTGCTGTCGATGGAAGGCGAGCCGGGGCACCAGGAACTCTGCGACCTCGAACAGGCCTTCCTGCTCAAGGCCATCCGCGAGGACATCGACCTGACCCGCCACATGGAGGACGCGGTGAAGTCGCTCGCCGTCTGCCTCGCCGCCGACCAGAGCGTGCGCACCGGCGCGCCAATCAAACTCTAGAACAAGGACGAAGCCGTGGGCTCGCTGAACATCGAGAACGTGAAGAAGGCATTCGGGCCGGTCGAGGTGCTGAAGGGCATCGACCTCGAGGTCAATGACGGCGAATTCGTCGTCTTCGTCGGCCCGTCCGGCTGCGGAAAGTCGACGCTGCTGCGCGTGATCGCAGGGCTAGAGGATTCGACCTCCGGGCGGGTGGTGATCGACGGCGACGACGTCTCCGTCACGCCGCCCGCAAAACGCGGCATCGCCATGGTGTTCCAGACCTACGCGCTCTATCCGCATCTGACGGTGAAGAACAATATGGGGCTCGGCCTGAAACAGGCCGGCTCGCCTTCGGCCGAGATCGAGCGCCGCATCAAGATCGCTTCCGCGATGCTGTCGCTCGAGCCCTATCTCGAGCGGCGGCCGGCGGAGCTGTCGGGCGGGCAGCGCCAGCGCGTCGCGATCGGCCGCGCCGTGGTGCGCGAGCCGAAGCTGTTCCTGTTCGACGAGCCGCTGTCCAATCTCGACGCGGCGCTGCGCGTCAACACCAGGCTGGAGATCGCGCAGCTGCACCGGCGGCTAAAGGCAACGATGATCTACGTCACGCACGACCAGGTCGAAGCGATGACGCTGGCCGACAAGATCGTCGTGCTCAATGCCGGCCGCATCGAGCAGATCGGCAGCCCGATGGAGCTCTACAATGCGCCGGCCAATGAATTCGTCGCCGGCTTCATCGGCTCGCCGAAGATGAATTTCATCGACGGCGCCAAGCTTGGCGAGACGGCGAAGACCGTCGGCGTGCGCCCGGAACATCTGACCGTCGATGCAAAATCCGGCGCCTGGAAAGGCACGGTGGTGCATGCCGAGCATCTCGGCGCCGACACCAATCTCTATCTCGACTGCGAGAAGGCCGGGCTGCTCACCGTGCGGATCTTCGGCGTCTACAATGCCGAACCGGGCGCGACGCTCTATGCAACGCCGGATCCGGCGAAGACGTATCGGTTCGGGGCAGATGGAAGGGTGTTGAAGTAGCGCCGGCCTCCCCTTCTCCCCTTGCGGGAGAAGGTGGATCGGGGCGCAGCGCCGAGACGGATGAGGGGTGCTCCAGCGGAGTGCGACGCTTACTTCTGCAACGCAGAGATCGTTCCAACACCCCTCATCCGGCCGCTTCGCGGCCACCTTCTCCCACAAGGGGAGAAGGCGAGGTCTGCGCTTACTCGTCCGCCTTGAAGGTCTGCTTCTGCTGGCCCATGCCCTCGATGCCGAGCTCGACGACGTCGCCGGCCTTCAGGAACACCGGCGGCTTCATGCCCAGCCCGACGCCGGGCGGCGTTCCGGTGGAGATGATGTCGCCGGGATGCAGCGACATGAACTGGCTGAGATAGGAAACCAGATACTTCACGCCGTAGACCATCGTCTTGGTCGAGCCGTTCTGCATGGCCTTGCCGTTGACCGTCAGCCACATTTTGAGGTTCTGCGGGTCGGCGATCTCGTCCGTGGTCACCAGCCAGGGGCCGATCGGGCCAAACGTGTCGCAGGACTTGCCCTTGGTCCACTGGCCTTGGCGCTCGGCCTGGAAGGCTCGCTCGGAAACGTCGTGCGCGACGCAATAGCCGGCAACATAATCCAGCGCGTCGTCCTCGCTGACATACTTCGCCGTCTTGCCGATGACGACGCCGAGCTCGACCTCCCAGTCGGTCTTGACCGAGCCGCGCGGGATGAGCACGTCGTCATCCGGCCCGACGATAGCCGAACTCGCCTTCATGAAGATGATCGGCTCCGGCGGCACGGTGGCGCCGGTCTCGGCAGCGTGGTCGGAATAGTTGAGGCCGATGCAGATGAATTTCCCCGTGCCGGCCACGCAGGCGCCGATGCGTGGGCTACCGGAAACAGCCGGCAGCGATTTCGGATCGAGCTTCGACAGCATCTCCAGCGAAGCCGGATGCAGCGCCGTGCCGGCGATGTCGGCGACATAGGCCGAAAGGTCGCGGATCGTGCCATCCTGATCGAGCAGGCCGGGACGCTCGCTTCCCATCTCGCCATAGCGCAGCAACTTCATCTTTTCTCTCCACCTTGCGGCCAAAGACCGATTTGCAAAACTTCCCGCCACGACCTCATGCGAAAATCGGGCGGACCCTAGCCATCAGCCTGGTACCCCGCAAGCGCGGACTCCACGCAGTAGGTCGGCAGGCTGGATTTTTCAGACTTTTCGATGCTTCCGATGAACGCGTAGCCCCGATCCGATCTTCCTGTTCGCCCACTAGCACTGCGAACCGCCCCCAATTTTCGAAACGGGCGTCAGATCGACCAGCCGCCATCAATATTGTAGGCCTGCCCCGAAGTGTAGGTGGCGCCCGCCAGATAGACGGCGAGATCGGCGATTTCTTCCGGCGTGCCCAGCCTTCCCATCGGCTGGCGGGCGATGAAGGCGGCGCGCGCCGCCTCATAATCGCCCTGCGCATGCATGCGGTCCTGCAGCGACGGGCTCTCGACCGTGCCCGGACAGATGGCGTTGCAGCGGATGCCCTTAGCCACATAGTCGGCGGCGACCGCCTTGGTCAGGCCGACGACCGCGGCCTTGGTCAGACCGTAGACGAAACGGTTCGGCACGCCCTTCTGCGAACTCGCCAGCGATGCCATGTTGATGATCGAGCCGTCGCCGCGCTCCAGCATGCCGGGCAGCACGGCGCGGATGGTGCGGATCATAGAGCGGACATTGAGATTCAGGGCGAAGTCGAGATCGGCATCCGTCATTTCGAGGATCGAGCCCGAATGGACGAAGCCGGCGCAATTGAACAGAACATCGACCGGGCCGATCTCGGCGAAGGCCGATGTCACGGCCGCGTCATCGAGCACGTCGAGCTTGCGGGTTTTTATGCCGGAAGTCTTGCCGAGTTGGGCCAAAAGCTGCTCGTTGATGTCGGTGGCATGAACGGTGGCGCCGGCCTTGGTGAAAGCCAGCGCGCTCGCCCGCCCAATGCCTTGCGCCGCCGCGGTGATGACGACCACTTTGCCTGCCAGATCCGCCATGCTTCCCTCCGGTGTCGCAAGCTTTCTTAGTGGCGGCCAGACGGGATGCAATGTGCCAGGCGAGCCTGACCGCTATTCCGCAGGCCAATTGTTTTTTCTGGTTAAAGAACACATGCCGATGCGTCAAGCCTGGAAGCCTGCGGCAAACGCGCCGAATTTGCGGCGCGAGTGTCGTCAAACCAGACCCGGTCTGGAACGCGCTTAGTCGCCGTAAGGCACCCAAACGTTCTTGACCTCGATGGCGCGGCGCAGGACGGCCTCGCCAGCCGCCTCGCTCGATGTCCAGTCGAGGCTGCGGCCATTGCCGGTCCAGACGCGCTTGAGGTTGCCGATGGAATCGGCCTCCGCCTTGGCGCAGGTGTCGGCATCGGCAAACACCCAGAGCCCATCGACGTCGTCGTGCTTGGCCAGAACGCCGCAGAGCTCGGCGCTGCGGCCGGTGACGATATTGATGGCGCCGGCCGGAATGTCGGAATATTCGATGATCTGGTAGAGATCCGTGGCTAAAAGCGGGTGACGCTCGGACGGCACGGCCACCACGGCGTTGCCCATGGCGAGCGCCGGCGCCACCAGCGAGACGAAGTTGAGGAGCGGCTGATTGTCCGGCGCAACGATGCCGACGACGCCGACAGGCTCGTGCAGCGCAAGCGTCACGGCGCGGGCCGGCGGCTGGTGGACGCGGCCCTCGAACTTGTCGGTGAGGCCGGCATAGAGGAACAGCCGCTCGATGGACTGCTCAACCTCCTCGCGCGCTGCCTTCGCCGTCACGCCGGCGAGTTGGACAAGGCGTGCAGCGAACTCATCGGCACGGCCCGAAAGGTTTTCCGCGAAGTAGTAGAGCACCTGGCTGCGGTTGAAGGCCGTCGCGTCCGGCCAGGCCTTGCAGGCGCGCGCGGCGGCGACCGCGTCGCGGATATCCTTGCGGTTGCCAAGGCCGACTTCGCCGGCAAGCTTGCCCTTGGCGGTGGCGACGGTCAGCGAGTAGTTGCCGTCCGGACGCACCTGCTTGCCACCGATGAACAGCTTTGCCGTGCGGTCGATGGCCATACCGTCAGCCTGCTCGACGACCTGCGCCGAGCCGACTGCGGCCGGCTTGATGGCGGGGCCGACCGGCAGCTTGGCGGCAAGATATTCGAACATCCCTTCCCGTCCGCCTTCGCGACCGAAGCCGCTTTCGCGATAGCCGCCGAAGCCGCAGGCCGCATCGAACATGTTGGTGCCGTTGACCCAGACGACGCCCGCCTTCAATTGCGGCGCGACATGCAAAGCGAGATTGACGTTCTCGCTCCACACCGAAGCGGCAAGACCGTAACGCGTGTTGTTGGCTAGCTCGATCGCCTCCTCGGTGTTACGGAAGCTCATCGTCGCCAGCACCGGCCCGAACACCTCCTCCTGCGCCAGGATATTAGCCGGCGAAACAGAGGTGGCGAGCGTCGGCAAGTGATAGTAGCCCGTCGTCGGCAAGGCAGCGTCCGGCTGCCAGCAAGCGGCGCCCTGCCTGGCGCCCTCGGCGATCAGGCCCTTGACGCGGTCGAGC
>NZ_RZST01000201.1:0-10925 GCF_003997575.1 Mesorhizobium sp. M1A.F.Ca.IN.022.07.1.1 | reverse complement strand
TCGCCACCATGATCAAGGCGTAAGGGGCGGCCGGGATGGCGATGGTGGCACTCGGCATCACCAATGAATTGACCGCCACGCAGATGCTGGCGCCGAACGGCACCCGCACCCTTGCGATGGCGTTCTGGTCCTACAGCGGCGAGATCGACTACGCCTCGGCCGCCCCTTACGCCTTGATCATGGTGGCGATGTCGCTGCCCATGACCTGGGTGCTCTACGTCCAGTCAAAGCGGATGGCCGGCCGATGAGCTTCCTCGAGCTCCGCGACGTAGCAAAACATTATGGCCCGGTGGCAGCACTTGCCGGCGTCGACCTCACCGTCGAAAGCGGCAGCCGCACCGCGATCGTTGGACCCTCCGGCTGCGGCAAGACCACCTTGCTGAGGCTGATCGCCGGCTTCGAGGCGCCAGACCGCGGCCGCATCGCGCTCGACGGCAAGCTGCTCGCCAATGGCGGGGCCGCGGTGCCGGCGCATCGCCGCGGCATCGGCGTGGTGGCGCAGGACGGCGCCCTCTTCCCGCATCTCACCATCGCCGACAATATCGGCTTCGGCATGCCCCGAAGCGCCGAGAAGCGCGCCGAGCACATTGTCGAGCTCGCCTATATCGTCGGGCTTGACAAGGCGATCCTGAAGCGCCGTCCGCACGAGCTTTCCGGCGGCCAGCAGCAGCGTGTCGCGCTTGCCCGTGCCATGGCGATGAAACCCCGGCTGATGCTGCTCGACGAGCCGTTCTCGGCGCTCGACACCGGCCTCCGGGCCTCGATGCGCAAGGCTGTGGCCGAGCTTCTGGAGGATGCGGGCATCACCACCATCCTGGTCACCCACGATCAGGCCGAGGCGCTGTCCTTCGCCAGCCAGGTGGCCGTCATGCGCGACGGCTTGTTCTCGCAAGTCGGCACGCCGCGCGAGCTCTACTTCCAGCCCAGGGACAGGATGGTTGCCGAGTTCCTCGGCGACGCCATCATCGTGCCGGCCAAGATCGCCGACGGCTTTGCCATATCGCCGCTCGGCCGCATCGCGGTCGACATCACCGAGCGGCGCGACGTCGCCCGTATCATGCTCAGGCCCGAGCAGGTGGTGCTTAAACGAACCTCCCGCGAAGGCATGTCGGGGACGCCGGACATGCTGTTCGGCGAGGTGACGGACTCCGAATTCGCCGGCTCGGTCTGCACCATCGCCGTGCGGCTGCTCAATAGCCCGGATCCGCCGGATGCGGCCGCGATCGGCAACACACCGCTCGTCCTGCGCAAGACCGGCATGGACGTGCCGGAGGTCGGCGAGATCGTGCGCCTCACGGTGACCGGCAAGGCGCATGTGTTTGCCTGAAGCTGAGTCAAGAGGAGGGGCTTACGCTGCCGAGGCGCCTGCCGCCCCGATCGAACCAGTGCAACTTCTCGGCTGTGGCGGTGATGCGCAACTTGTCGCCGGGCTTTGCCGCCGTGCGGCCGCCGACCCGTACCACGATATTATTGCCGGCAGCCGAGCAGTGCAGGAAGGTTTCCGCGCCGACCGGCTCCACGGCCTCGACCGTTGCGGGCAGCATCAGCGCCCCGGATCGGTCCTCGGCATCGGCGACGAGTTCGGCGTCCTCGGGCCTGAAGCCTAGCATTGCCGCCTGCCCGCCGGGCGGGGCAAGCCCAAGCAACTTTCCTTCCAGCTCAGTTGCAGAACTTTCTGTGCTCAGTGAGAGCAGGTTCATCGGCGGCGCGCCAATGAAGGACGCGACGAATGTCGAGGCCGGCTTCTCGTAAATGTCGAGAGGAGCGCCGATCTGCTCGACCAGCCCCGCATTCATGACGACAAGCATGTCGGCTAGCGTCATCGCCTCGAGTTGGTCGTGGGTGACATAGACCGAAGTGACGCCGAGCCTGCGCTGCAGGCTCTTGATCTCGACCCGCATCTGGCCGCGCAGCTTGGCGTCGAGGTTGGAGAGCGGTTCGTCGAACAGGAAGACTTTCGGATTGCGCACGATCGCCCGGCCCATGGCGACGCGCTGTCGCTGGCCGCCGGAAAGCTCGCGAGGGCGCCGGTCGAGCAGTCCCGACAATTCCAGCACCTTGGCAGTTGAACGCACTCTGCTGTCGATCTCGGCTTTCGGCGTGCCGCGATTGCGCAGGCCATAGGCCATGTTGTCGTAGACCTTCATATGCGGGTAGAGCGCGTAATTCTGGAAGACCATGGCAATGTCGCGTTCGGTCGGACCGACGGCATTGACGATCTTGCCGTCGATCGCAACCGTTCCGGACGAGATGGTCTCGAGTCCGGCGATCATCCTGAGCAACGTCGATTTGCCGCAGCCGGAGGGACCGACCAGCACGCAAAGCTGCTTGTCCGGAATGGCGATCGAAACGCCTTTCACGGCCTCGACGCCGCCGGCATAGAGCTTCCTCACATCATTGAGATCAACCGTCGCCATCGCCCCTCACTTCTCGGATTCGACCAGGCCGCGCACGAACCAGCGCTGCATCAGCACCACGACAAGGATCGGCGGCACGATGGCCAGCATCGCGGTGACCATCACAAGGTGCCACTGGGTATCGGCATCGGCGAAAGAAACCATCTTCTTCAGCGCGATGACGATGGTGTTCATGTCGTTGCTGTTGGTGACCAGCAGCGGCCACAGATATTGCGTCCAGCCATAGATGAAGAGGATGACGAACAGCGCCGCGATGTTGGTGCGCGACAGCGGCAGGAGGATATCGAAGAAGAAGCGCCACGGCCCGGCGCCATCGACGCGCGCCGCCTCGACGAGCTCGCCCGGGATGGTCATGAAGAACTGTCTGAACAACAGCGTGGCCGTGGCCGAGGCGATCAGCGGAATGATCAGACCGGCATAGGTGTCGATCATGCCGAGATCGACCATCACCTTGTAGGTTGGCAGGATGCGGACCTCGACGGGCAGCATCAGAGTGATGAAGATCAGCCAGAAGAAGGTCATGCGCAGCGGGAAACGAAAGAACACGATGGCATAGGCCGATAGGATCGAGATGAAGATCTTCCCCACCGCGACGCCGAGCGCCATGACCGTCGTGTTGAGAAGAAGCCTGCCGACGCTGACGCCGCCGATGCGCCCGACACCGCCGAACAGGGCCTCGCTGTAATTGTTCCAGAGTTGGTCACCGGGCAGCAGCGGCAGGGGCGGCTTGAGGATCGTCTGCAGCGTCTGTGTCGAGGCCACGAATGTGTAGTAGATGGGAAATGCAACGATCAAAATGCCGAGAATGAGAGCGGCATGGGCGATCAGGACACGCAACGGGGACTGGCCGATCATCGCTTGCCTCAGCCGTAGTGGACCTTGCGTTCCACATAGCGGAACTGGATGGCGGTGAGCGCGATGACGATGACCATCAGGATCACCGACTGCGCCGCCGAGTCGCCGAGGATCAGGTTGACGAAGCCGTCATTGTAGACCTTGTAGACCAACGTCTCGGTGGTCTTGCCCGGTCCGCCGCCGGTGACGGCATGGACGATGCCGAACGTGTCGAACAGGGCATAGACAGTGTTGACGACCAGCAGGAAGAAGGTCGTCGGCGCGAGCAGCGGGAAGATGATGGTCCAGAAACGCTTGGTCTCGCGAGCGCCGTCCATCGCCGCCGCCTCGATCAGCGTCTTCGGCACTGCCTGCAGCCCGGCGACGAAGAACAGGAAATTGTAGCTGATCTGCTTCCATGCTGCGGCGGAAACCAAAAGGATCATGGCGTGACTGCCGTTGAGCAACGGATCCCAGGCTATGCCGAGACTTCTCAGCACGTAGGATAGCGAGCCGATCGAAGGGTTGAACAGGAACAGCCACAACATGCCGGCGATCGCCGGCGCCACCGCATAGGGCCAGATCATCAGTGTGCGGTAGAGCGCTTTCCCGCGCACCACTTTTTCCGCCATTACGGCAAGCAGCAACGCCACTGCCATCGCCACGATTGCGGTCGCAAGCGAAAATACCACCGTTACCTTGATCGAGTTGAGATAGGCCGGATCGGCAAGCACTTTGCGGAAATTGGCAAACCAGACGAACTTGCTCTTTAGCCCGAATGGATCCTGCCTGAGCATGGACTGGTAGAGCGCCTGCCCGGCCGGCCAATAGAAGAAAACCAGTGTTATGGCGAGTTGCGGCGCCACAAGCAGGTAAGGCAGGACTTTGTTGGGGAAAACGACGCGCGGGGTCAGCTTGGTTTCCTCGTCAAGCAAGGATCGCCCGCGCCGATCCGCGCGGGCGACGTTTCATCCTCGGCCAGGTTTAGTTGCCCAACGCGTCCTTGATCGCCGCGTTGCCGCGCGAGACGGCATTGTCGAGCGCCTGCTGGGCCGTTTCCTGGCCGGCCAGCATCTTCTCGAACTCCTCGTTCTGGATATCGCGCACCTGAGGCAGGTTGGGCAGGCGCACACCCTTCGAATTTTCGGTCGGCGCCTTGCCGGTCATCTGCAGGATCGGTGTCTCGCGGCCCGGGTTCTTGTCGTAGAAGCCGGACTTCTTGGTCGCCTCATAGGCTGCCAGCGTCACCGGCAAGTAGCCCGACTTCTGGTGCAGATATTCCTGCACCTCGGTCTTGGAGAGATAGGCGAAGAAGGCCGCGACGCCCTTGTACTCCGCATCGGATTTGCCGCTGAAAACCCAGAGGCTTGCGCCGCCGGGGGTCGTGTTCTGCGGCGCACCCTTGGCATCGCTGTCATACGGCAGTTGGCCGATGCCGTAGTTCATACCCGACTTGACGATATCGCCGAGCCCGCCCGACGACTCGGTAAAGATGCCGCATTCTCCGGCGAGGAAGATCTGCTTGGCTTCGGAGGTTCGCCCGCCATATTTGAAAGTGCCATCCTTGGCGAGGTCAGCCAGCGCCTGAAAGTGGTTGACGAAAATCGGCGCATTGATCTTGAGCTCGACGTCGCCGCCGGCCAGTCCGTTCTGCTGGGTCGCCCAGGAAACATTATTCCAGGCGGCAAAATTTTCCAGATGGATCCAAGTCAGCCAGGTCGAGGTGTAGCCGCAAGGGGCCGCGCCGCTCGCCTTGATCTTCTTCGCCGCTTCCCAGACCTCGTTCCAGGTCTTAGGCGGGTTGTTCACGTCGAGGCCGGCCTTCTGAAAGATGTCCTTGTTGTAGTAGAGGATCGGCGAGGAGGAATTGTAAGGGAAAGACAACATGGTGCCGTCCGGCTTCGAATAGTAGCCGACAATGCCGGGCAGATACTGGCTCTTATCGAACGTCATCTCCGCGCCCGTCAAAACTTCGGCCACGGGTTTGATCGCGCTCTCGGCCGCCATCATGACGCCGGTGCCGACATCGAACACCTGGATGATGTCCGGCGCCTGGCCGGCGCGGAACGCGGCGATGCCTGCATTCAGCGTCTCGGGATAGGTGCCCTTGAAGACCGGAACGATCTGGTAGTCGCTTTGGCTGGCGTTGAAGTCCTTCGAGATCTTGTCGACGACTTCCGCATTGGCGCCCGTCATCGCATGCCACCAGCTGATCTGCGTGACAGCGAAAGCGGACGTGGTGGCAAGCAGGGTCAAGGTAGCGGCAACACCTGCCGCGAAGCCGAAGAGCTTCATGTTTTCATCTCCCGTTGTGATTGGCGAAAGGGGGGCTTCCGCAGAACCAGTATGTGTTGCGCATGACAATCGGACAACGGTTTTGTTATGCGTCGATGAACATCATCTGATCCTAAATTAACGTGCATCGGTCACGGCCGGGCAGATTGCTTGCCGGCTTAGGATTTGAGCGACTCCAACCATCGTATTGCGACAGCCGGCCCAACCTTATCCGTCCTTTACAACCTGAGGCACACGCGTCGGTTGCAGGTCCACTAATCGATTCTTCAGCCGTCGGGCCTTAAGCAATCTTAACTTGATTGATGCGGGAAGATCAGGTGGGGCCAAATGTTGACCGTCTATAATTGCATCGTGCACGAGCACGATCTGAGGTTGGTCGCACTTGCGGCGCTCATCTGCGGAATTTCCTCTTTCTCGGCGGTCAATCTTCTTCGCCATGTCGAGCAATCGACCAGTCGAAATCGCTACGCATGGCTGTTGATTGCAGCCACGGCGACCGGATTCGGTATCTGGGCGACGCATTTCGTCGCCATGATCGCCTTCACGCCGGGAATACCCAACGCCTATAACGCGGAGCTTTCCGCGCTTTCGCTGGCCGCCTCCGTAGTTCTGACAGCGGCCGGAATGTGGATCGCCACCATCCGCGGCGGCATTGATCACTATCTTGTCGGCGGCGCCGTGCTCGGCGTCGGCATCGCCGTGATGCACTATACCGGCATGGCGGCGTTCGAGGTCCAGGGCAGGATCGTCTGGAACGAGCTGCTCGTCGCTCTTTCGCTGGCGGCGGGCGTCACGCTTGCCGCGCTTTCGCTGCTCGTCGTGCTTTGCCGCCCGTCGACGCTTACGACGATCGCTGCCGCCGTCTTGCTCACACTGGCCATCTGCACACTGCATTTTATCGCCATGGCGGCGGTCTCGATCTATCCGGACTCCTCGATAGAGATCTCAAAATTCACCATCGCGCCGATGTCGCAAGCCTTTGCCGCTGCGGCGGCAAGCCTGGTCATTCTGGTGCTCTCGGCCGCGGCGCTCCGCATCGACCTGCGGTTCCGCCGGCATCAGGCGGAAGCGCAGCGCATGCACGGCCTGGCCAACGCGGCGGTCGAGGGGCTGATCGTTTGCGACGGCAGCCGCATCGTCAGCGCCAACGACAGCATCGCGGCGCTGAGCGGCATCGCGCCCGGCACGCTGAACGTGATGACGCTCAGCGACCTCTTCGGCGAACGCGTTGCCTCAGCCATCGCCGGCGGCAGCGGTCAGGCGCAGGAAGCCGAGCTGCGCAGCCAGGACGGCACCCGCATTCCGGTCGAGCTGATCGCCCGCAGCATCGACTATTGCGGCAAGCCTCACGACGTCGTCGCCGTCCGCGACATGCGCGAGCGCAAGAAGGCCGAGCAGGAGATCCTTCGCCTGGCGCATTTCGATCCGCTGACCGGGCTTGCCAATCGCCGCAGCTTCACCAGCCGGCTCGAGGCCGAGATCGCCACGGCGAGCGGCAAGGACGGGCAGCTCGCGCTGATGCTTCTCGATCTCGACCGCTTCAAGGAGGTCAACGACCTCTTCGGTCATGCGGCCGGCGATGCAGTGCTGCAGAGGGTGGCGCAATGCGCTTCGGGCGTGCTCCGCCATGGGCAGATGCTCGCCCGCCTCGGCGGCGACGAATTCGCCATCATCGCGCCGAACCTTCCCGACCCGCAGGCCGCCGGCCGTATCGCCGAGGCGGTGCTTTCCAAGCTACGCCAGGAAAGCCAACTGTCGCCCGGCGGCGAGCTGGTGTCGGCAAGCATCGGCATTGCTCTTTACCCGCTGGATGCCGACGACCAGGCGGCGCTCGTCAGCCATGCCGACACTGCGCTCTACCGCGCCAAGGCCGAGGGCAAGGACACTTATCGCTATTTCGAGGCTTCGATGGGTGCCGAGACGCGCGACAGGCGCGCCATGGAGCACGATCTGCGCCAGGCGGTTGCGCGCGGCGAGTTCCGGCTGGTCTATCAGCCGCAAAAGGAGATCAGCAGCGGCAAGATGATCGGCTTCGAAGCCTTGATCCGCTGGCATCATCCGGAGCGCGGCAACATCCCGCCGTCGGTCTTCATCCCGGTCGCCGAAGACAGCGGCGCCATCGCCCAGATCGGCGAATGGGTGCTGGCGACGGCCTGCGAGGAAGCCGTGCGCTGGAAAACTCCGCTGACCATCGCCGTCAATGTCTCCGCGGTGCAACTCCACAACCCGAATTTCAGCCGCAAAGTGCACGAGATCCTGCTGCGTTCGGGACTTCCGGCCGGACGGCTGGAGCTTGAAGTGACCGAGACGGCCCTTATCAAGGATATGCCCCGGGCGCTGGCGACCCTGCGGCAGGTCAAGGCGCTTGGTATTCGCGTCGCGATGGACGATTTTGGAACCGGCTATTCATCGCTTTCCAATCTCCGCGCTTTCCCTTTCGACAAGATCAAGATCGACGGCTCCTTCATCAAGTCGGTCGACAGGAATGGTCAGGTCGCGGCCATCGTGCGCGCCGTGCTGGGGCTGGGGCGCGGCCTGGGCCTGCCTGTTCTGGCCGAAGGCGTCGAAACGCTGGACGAATTGCGCTTCCTCGATGCCGAGGACTGCGAGATCGGCCAAGGATACTATCTCGGCAGGCCAGGCCCGATCGAAACCTTCAGCGAGCTGACCGGCGTGCCGGCGGCCATGGATGCTGTCGAGGCCCGCGGCGGCCGCATCCTCATGCTCGAGCCCGCCGCCGCGCGCTCAGCTTGACGGACCGAGCGCGGCTTCCACCAATCGCTTGGCATCGGGGCTCGACCATTCCGCCGGGCCGTTCATATGTGCGATCAGGCAGCCTTCGCCGTCGATCAGCATCGTCACCGGCAGGCCAAGCGCCAGCCCGCGCGTCTTGGCCTCGTTGAACAGGCCCATCGTCGCATCCCGGTAGTAGCCGAGCGTCTCGATGCCGATCTCCTTCAGGAACTTTTTCGGCTTGGCGTCATCGCCGGTGTCGACATTGACCGCGACGACCTCGAAAGTGTTGCCGCCTTTTTCCTTCTGCAACGCATCGAGCGCCGGCATTTCGGCGCGGCAGGGCGCGCACCATGTCGCCCACAGATTGAGCAGCACCGTCTTGCCGGCATGGCCGGCGATCGTCGTCGGCTTGCCGTCGGGTCCGTTGAAGGCGAGTCCCTTCAGCGATTGCGGCGGATCCGCCGGCTGCAGTGCCGCGACCTGACCGACGGCCTTTGCCGCAACCTGCTTGGCCCGTTCGGCCTTCGCCTTGCAGGCGACGTCGTCCTTGCCGGTGCTGGCCGCGGCAACCTGATCCGGCGCGTTGTTGCCAGAACCGCTCTCGCTGACATATACCGCGACCGCGCCGGCCAGCACGCCCGCTACAAGCGCGGCGAGGATGAGGCGCGGGGCCGGGAAGAATTTATTGCCGTCTGCCATTTTCTTAAAAACTGCTCCGGAGCACGGGTTATAGCGATGAGCGACAAGAAGGCCAGCAACCAGATGTGGGGCGGACGTTTTGCCTCGGGTCCGGCCGCGGTCATGGAGGCGATCAACGCATCGATCGCCTTCGACTGCAAACTCTACGCGCAGGACATCCGCGGCTCGATCGCCCACAGCGAGATGTTGGCTGAAACGGGCATTATTTCGGCGGCCGATCAAGAAAAAATCGCTCACGGCCTGAACACGATCCTGAAAGAGATCGAGGCCGGGAAATTCGAATTCTCGACCAAGCTCGAAGACATCCACATGAATGTCGAGGCGCGTTTGGCCGATCTGATCGGGCCGGCTGCCGGCCGCCTGCATACCGCCCGCTCGCGCAACGATCAGGTGGCGGTCGATCTGCGACTCTGGGTCAAGGAGGAATGCCAGCGCGTCGCCCAGGCGCTGAAGGACCTCATCGCCGCCTTTCTCGAGCGCGCCGAGGAGCACGCCGCGACGGTAATGCCCGGCTTTACTCATATGCAGGCCGCGCAGCCGGTGACATTCGGTCATCATTGCATGGCCTATGTCGAGATGTTCGGCCGCGATCTGTCGCGCGTCCGCGACGCCATCGAGCGCATGGACGAAAGCCCGCTGGGCGCCGCGGCGCTGGCCGGTACGAGCTTTTCCATCGACCGCCACATGACGGCGAAGGCGCTCGGCTTCCGCGAGCCGATGCGCAACTCCCTCGACAGCGTGTCGGACCGCGACTTCGCGCTCGAATTCCTGTCGATCGCCGCGATCTGCGGCACGCATCTGTCGCGGCTGGCCGAAGAGATCATCATCTGGTCGACGCCGCAATTCGGCTTCATCCGGCTGTCGGATTCATTCTCCACCGGCTCCTCGATCATGCCGCAGAAGAAGAACCCCGACGCCGCCGAATTGGTGCGCGGCAAGACCGGCCGCATCAACGGCCATTTGGTCGGCTTGCTGACGGTGATGAAGGGCATGCCGCTGACCTATGGCAAGGACATGCAGGAGGACAAGGAATCGGTTTTCGACGTAGCCGAAACGCTCGACCTGATGCTGGCGGCGACCGCCGGGATGGTCCGCGACATGACCGTCAACGCCATCTCCATGAAAAAGGCCGCCGGTGCCGGCCATGCCACTGCCACCGACCTCGCCGACTGGCTGGTGCGCAATCTCGGCCTTCCTTTCCGAGAGGCCCATCACGTCACCGGCCGCGCCGTCGCGCTCGCCGAGGAGAAGAAGGTCGGCCTGGAAAAGCTCTCGCTGGAGGACCTCCGCTCGATCCATTCCGGTATCACCGACGGCATCTTCTCCGTGCTTGCCGTGCAGAATTCGGTGAAGAGCCGCGTAAGCTTCGGCGGCACCGCTCCGTCGGAAGTGAGGAAGCAAATCCGCTACTGGAAAAAGCGCTTGGCCAAGGCGTGAAAGGCTGATTGATGCAAACTGACAAGATTTTAGAACGCTACAGCCACCAGAAATCCAACCTGAGCCTGGCTCTTCTTTCCGACGAGGACGGTGGGGATCCAACGATCCTCATACAAGGTTCAAAGCGAGCGCTGCACCTTCTCGCAGAACTTCTCCTTGCAGTCGCTGATGAGAAAGCCAACGACGGCTTCGGGATGGGACCAAGAAGCGCCGGAAGTTTCCATTTTTCCGCCACGTCCGAGTTTGGCGTTTATGTCCGTCGGCTGGACGAATAACGAATTCTTGGGGCTTGATTTTGCCGGGATGCAATGCGCCGAAAACTCGGCTAAAAGCGCGGCTGGACAAAACAGTTTCGAACGGATGGATCGATGACCCGAGGCAGGATTTTGGTGACGCTCGCGCTGCTGGCGGCGGTTGTCACCGTCACGGCCTGCGGCAGGAGAGGCGGCCTCGATACGCCTTACGAGGCTGCAGTGCAGGCGCGCAAGGATGCGGAGCGAGCCAAAC
>NZ_RZST01000200.1:0-10970 GCF_003997575.1 Mesorhizobium sp. M1A.F.Ca.IN.022.07.1.1 | reverse complement strand
CGCCTCGTTGCTTTCCGCCATCTCGCCCTTGGCCGGCCCGACAAAGGCGATGCCATCCTTCTGCAGGGTCGCCCGGTTGCGCCGCGTCGCCGGATGCGACCACATCTTCGGATTCATCGCCGGCGCCATCAGCACTTTCTTGTCGGTCGCAAGCAGCACCGTCGAGGCAAGATCATTGGCATGGCCGTTGGCGAGCTTCGCCATCAGGTCGGCGGTGGCCGGCGCCACGACCAGCAGATCTGCCTCGCGCGACAGCCTTATGTGGCCGACATCGTGCTCGTCATTGCGGTCGAAGAGTTCGGTGAAAACATGGTCGGCCGAAAGCGCGCCGACGGACAGCGTGGTGACGAATTCCTGCGCAGCTGATGTCATTACCACCCGGACAGAAGCGCCGCGCTCGCGCAGGCGCCGGATCAGGTCGAGCGATTTATAGGCGGCGATGCCGCCGCCGATGACGAGAAGGACGCGTTTGCCGGAGAGCGTTCCGCGAACTGATGGCCTGCCGGGCATGTCGGCGATAGGCGGTGCTTGCTGGCCGGGGCCGGTCAGCGCACGCAGCGTCTTCTCGATCTGGTCGATGCGGTCGGCCTGCCCTGCCCGGCCCTCAACCGCCGCCCTGATCATCGCCCGGGCCTGCTCCTCCATCGAGCAGCCATTTTCGGCAGCCAATTGGCGCAGCAGGTCCTTAACTCCATCGTCAAGGTTGCGGATCGTGATGCTGGCCATCTGATTGCACCCGCCTCAAACTAGCGCCGGCAATGATAGCAATGCAATCAAAACGCAGCAAGGCGGCGGGCGGTCAGAAAATCCGCCACGCGATGTAAATCAGCGTCAGCGCAATGGTCCACAGCGCCACCCGGCCGGAGCGGGTGTGGCGCGCCTCCGCCTTGCCGATCGCGCGCGCGGTCGCCTCGTCGAAGCGCAAGCCATGCTCGGCCATCAGGTCGATCTCACGCGACAGCCGCTCGGTGCGAACCGCAATGTCCGGCGCCTGCCTCGCCAGCGAGATCAAGGCCTTGCCGGCGTCCCGCGCGTCCGAGAGCACGCCGCGCGGGCCGAGATTGCCCGCGATCCAGTCACTGACCACCGGCTCCGAAGTCTTCCACATGTTGAACGCCGGATCGAGCGTGCGGGCCACGCCTTCGACCACCACCATGGTCTTTTGCAAAAGCACCAGCTCGGTCCGCGTCGCCATGTCGAAGAGGTCGGTGACCTCGAACAGCAGCGTCAGAAGCTTGGCCATCGAGATCGTGTCGGCCGACTGGCCGTGGATCGGCTCGCCGATGGCGCGGATCGCCTGCGCGAAGGCCGAGACATTGTGCTGACGCGGCACATAGCCGGCCTCGAAATGCACCTCGGCGACGCGCCGGTAGTCGCGCACGATGAAGCCGTAGAGGATCTCGGCCAGAAAACGCCGCTCCTTCTTGCCGAGTCTGCCGGCGATGCCGAGATCGACGGCAACGATGGTGCCGTCCGGTTCGACGAACAGGTTGCCCGGATGCATGTCGGCATGGAAGAAGCCGTCGCGCAGCGTATGCCTGAGGAAGGACTGGACGAGATTGGCTGCGATCGCCTTGAGGTCGTGACCGGCGGCAGCAAGGCCGGTCAGATCGTTCATCTTGACGCCGTCGATCCACTCCATGGTGATCACGTCTCGGCCGGTCCGCTCCCAATCGACCGCCGGCACGCGGAAGCCCGGATCATCCTTGGTGTTCTCAGCGAGCTCGGAAAACGCGGCCGCTTCGAGCCGCATGTCCATCTCGACCTTGGTGGTCTGCGCCAGCGTCTGGGTCACCTCGATCGGCCGCAGGCGCCGCGAGGAGGGGATGTACTTCTCCTGCAGGCGGGCGGCGAGGAAGTAGCTCTCGAGATCCTGGAAGAAGCGATGGCGCACGCCGGGGCGGATGACCTTCACCGCGACCCGTGAAGCCTTTCCGTCGCGAACGACTTCGGCGCCGTGCACCTGGGCGATCGATGCCGCCGCGACCGGCTCGCCGAAGGTTGCGTAGAGATCCTCGATCCTGCGCCCGAGCGAGGCTTCGATCGCCGCGACCGCTTCCGCCCTCGGAAAGGTGTGCATCTTGTCCTGCAGCAGCGCAAGGTCGACCGCCATGTCGTTGCCGACGACGTCGGGCCGCGTGGCGAGGAACTGGCCGAGCTTCACATAGGATGGCCCCAGCCGCACCACCGCCTGCGCCAGCCGGTCGCCGCGCAGATGGCTTCGGGCGCGGCGGCGAGTGAGCACGCGCGCCAGCCGCCAGCCGAGCTTCGGCATACCGGAAAGCTCTTCGCCGGGCAGCGCCGCGACGACGCCCTCGCGGACCAGCACCCAGCCGGCCCTGGCGAGCCGGAAGCCGGCGCCAACGCTGGTCATCGGACGCCCTGCCTCAAAGCTTCCAGCCCGAATGGAGCGCCGCGATGCCCCCCGAATAGTTGCGGAAAGTAACCCGATCGAAGCCGGCCCGACCAATCATCGCGGCGAAGTTCTGCTGGTTGGGGAACTTGCGGATCGATTCGACCAGATAGGAATAGGGCTCGTCGTCGCCGGTCACCGCCCTGCCGATTTTGGGGATGGCGTTGAACGACCAAGCCTCGTAGGCCTTGTCGAGCAGCGGCATGTCGACCTCGGAAAACTCCAGGCATAGGAAGCGCCCGCCGCGCTTCAGCACACGAAAAGCTTCGCTCAGCGCCACATCGATGCGCGGCACGTTGCGGATGCCGAACGCGATCGTATACGCATCGAACGTGCCGTCCTCGAACGGCAGCGCTTCGGCATTGGCCTCGACGAAATCGGTGTTTTCCGAGAGGCCTTTCTTTTCGGCCCTGTCGCGGCCGACGTCGAGCATCGAGCCGTTGATGTCGAGCACCGTGGCATGCGCATGGCGCTGGCTTGCCTCGATGATGCGAAAGGCGATGTCGCCGGTGCCGCCGGCGACGTCGAGCACCTTCCAGCCCGGCCGCTTCGGGGGGTTGAGCCACGCGACCATCGCGTCCTTCCACAGCCGGTGCAACCCACCCGACATCAGATCGTTCATCAGGTCGTATCGATTGGCCACCTTGTGAAAGACGTCATTGACGAGCGACTGCTTGTCGCCCTCGCCAACCTTCCTGAAACCATAGGAGGTTTCCATGCCGCCCGCGGCCGTGGTTCTCTCAACTGACATTATTTCGATCCGCCATAAAACCGGCGGGACCATAGCCGATCGATGGGGCGGGCGCTATTGTCCAAGGCGCGGTTTTCGGCCGCGCTTTCAGAACGGGTCGGGGAAGAGTTTGCCACGATTTTCCACCCGGAATCGGCGCCACGACAGAAGAATACCGCACGGGATGGCCGCATGATCTTGAAAGCCGAATTGCACTGCCACATCGAAGGGGCAGCGGCGCCCGACCTCGTCGTCAGCCAGGCCCGCAAATACGGCAAGGACCCTTCGCCCTACATCCAGAACGACTCTTTCGTCTGGCACGATTTCACGTCTTTCCTCGCCGCCTATGATTTTGCTTCCGACCTGTTCCGCACCGAGGAGGATTACGCCCGTCTAACCGATCATTATCTCACCAGCCTCGCCCGCGACGGCGCCATCTATTCCGAGGTCTTCACCTCGCCGGATCACGCGAAAAGGGCCGGGCTTTCGCCCAAGGCCTATACGGACGCGCTGGGCGAAGGCATGGCCCGCGCCAAGGCGAGGACCGGCATCGAGGGGCGCATGATCGTCACCGGCGTACGCCACGTCGGCGTCGAGGCGATCGAGCAGGCGGCGCGCTTTGCGGCGCGCTGCGGCCATCCGCTGGTCACCGGCTTCGGCGTCGCCGGCGACGAGCGCATCGGCGATTTCGAGGACTACGTCCGTGCGTTCGAGATCGCGCGCGAGGCCGGCCTCGGCATCACCATCCACGCCGGAGAATTGATGGGCTGGGAAAGCGTGGCGGCAGCGCTCGACCATATCCGCCCGTCGCGGATCGGCCATGGCGTGCGCGCCATCGAGAACCCGGACCTCGTTCGCCGCATAGCCGCCGAGGGCGTGGTGCTGGAATGCTGCCCCGGCTCCAACATCGCGCTCAAGGTGTTCGATAGTTTCGCCACGCATCCTTTTCCGGCGTTGCGCGCGGCCGGCTGCAAGGTGACGCTCAATTCCGACGACCCGCCCTATTTCTGGACCTCGCTGAAGCGCGAATACGACATCGCCGCCGAGCATTTCGCGATGGACGACAAGGCGCTTATCGCCGTCACCAGGACGGCCATCGAGGCGGCCTTCGTCGACCGGAAGACCAAGGCGATGCTGATGAGCCGGCTCGACCCCAAAGGCCGGTGAATGGTCAATGGTGAATGGTGAATGGTGAATGGTGAATGGTGAACGTTTGCCGCCGGCTTCAGCGTGTCAACCAATCATCGGCCCATCAGGACTCGCAAACCGGCTCACTATTCACTATTCACTACTCACCATTCACTGGAGAAGACCATGCAGGGCGTCACCGTCGTCGACCACCCCCTTGTCCAGCACAAGCTGACCATCATGCGCAAGAAGGAGACCTCGACGGCAGGCTTCCGGCGGCTGCTGCGCGAAATCTCCCTGCTTCTCGGCTACGAGGTGACCCGCAACCTCGAACTGACGACCACCACGATCGAGACCCCGATCGAGGAGATGGAAGCGCCGACGCTGGAGGGCAAGAAGCTGGTTTTCGCCTCCGTGCTGCGGGCCGGCAATGGCCTTCTCGAAGGCCTGCTCGATCTGGTGCCGGCGGCGCGCGTCGCCCATATAGGCCTTTACCGCGACCATGAGACGCTCGAGGCGATCGAATATTTCTTCAAGGCGCCGAGCGACCTTGCCGACCGTCTGGTGATCGTGGTCGATCCGATGCTTGCGACCGCCAATTCCGCGATCGCGGCGATCGACAAGCTGAAGGGGCGCGGCGCCACCAACATCCGCTTCCTTTGCCTGCTTGCGGCGCCCGAAGGCATCGAGCGCTTCACCAAGGCGCATCCGGATGTCCCGATCTTCACCGCTTCGATCGACCGCCAGTTGAACGACAAGGGTTACATCATGCCTGGCCTCGGCGACGCCGGCGACCGCATGTACGGAACCAAGTGAGATCTTTTCTTAACCGGTCGTTTACGAAACGCCGTGGTTCCGGCGCGCGTTAAAGCCGAAGACACCATGTCGGCTTAAGGATCGAACCTTCACGAAGGTCGATCCATGCTGCGCAAGCTTCTTCTCCTTGGCGTCTTTGTCGGAAGCTCGGCATCGATTCCGATCATCTATCAGTCGAACCCGCAGATGGTCGAAACCCTGCTGAGATCGGCGGTTGCTTCGAAGCCGGCGCCGCCTGAGGCTCAGCCGGACGTCAATCTCGCTTCGGTTCCAGCCAGGCCGGCGGCGCCGATGCCGCTCGGCCGCCAGGTGCTGGTCAATGCCGACCAGCGCGGCCATTTCACTTCCGCCTTCAAGTTCAACGGCCGTCAGATAGACGGCATGATCGACACCGGCGCGACGCTCGTCGCGATCAACATATCGACGGCGCGCCGGATCGGCATCTCGCTCAACCAGTCGGATTTCAATCAACAGGTGAACACGGCGAACGGCGCCATCAAGGCCGCCGTGGTCACCGTCGACCGTCTGCAGATCGGCAAGATTTCCCTCGACAACGTCCAGGCGGTGGTGCTCGACGATCGAGCGCTGCAAACCAATCTGATCGGCGTGAGCTTCCTGCAGCGGCTGCAGAAATACGAAGTCCAGGACGGCGCGCTGTTGCTCGTTCAATAGGCGCGATTTTACAGAGGCAGTATCCGCCTGAGCACCGTCTTTTCTGCGGTCGGCTTCGAGTGACCGACCGTATAGGCGGCGCGCACCGCGACGGCGGCAGCCTCGGCGTCGGCCTCGGTCCGCGCATGGACCAGCGCCAGCGCCTCGCCCGCATGCACCTCCGCGCCGACCGGCAGCAGTCGGGTGAGGCCAACGGAATGATCGATCTTGTCGTCCGGACGGACGCGCCCGCCGCCCAGCGCAACGACGGCGAGCCCGATGTCGCGCGTCGCGATCCCGGTGACGAAGCCGTCCTCGGCCGCTTTGACCGCCAATTCCACTGCCGCCTTCGGCAGATATTTCTCCGGGTTCTCGACGAAGTCGGCGGGTCCGCCGAGCGCCGTCACCATCCGCGCGAACACCGCCGCCGCGCGGCCGCCGGCGAGCGTCTCGGCCGCGCGCCTGATCCCGTCCTGGTTGGACGAGACAACTCCCGCCGATTGCAGCATCTCGGCGGCAAGCGCCAGCGTGACGTCCTCCAGCCGGCGGTCGCGGAAGCGGCCGGTGAGAAAGTCTACCGCGTTCTTCACCTCGACCGCATTGCCGGCTGCCGAGGCCAGCGGCTCGTTCATGCCGGTCACCAGTGCCGAAGCGTTCAGGCCGGCGCCATTGGCGACCTCGACCAGGCTGTTCGCAAGTGCGGCCGCATCGCGCGACTTCTCCATGAAGGCGCCGTTGCCGACCTTGACGTCGAGCACAAGCGAGTCGAGCCCGGCGGCAAGCTTCTTCGACAGGATCGAAGCCGTTATCAGCGGCACCGATTCCACTGTGCCCGTCACGTCGCGGATGGCGTAGAGCCGGCGATCGGCCGGCGCCAGGTCGGCGGTCTGGCCGATGATGGCGCAGCCCGTCTCGAGCACCGTCCTGCGGAACCGCGCCAAATCCGGCCGGCTGACGTAACCGGGAATGGCATCCATCTTGTCCAGCGTGCCGCCGGTATGGCCAAGCCCGCGGCCGGAGATCATCGGCACATAAGCGCCGCAGGCCGCGACGATCGGCGCCAGCATCAGCGAGACATTGTCGCCGACGCCGCCCGTCGAATGCTTGTCAGTGACCGGTCCCGGCAAATCGGACCAGTCGAGCACGTCACCGGAATCGCGCATCGCGAGCGTCAGCGCCACTGCTTCCTCGCGACTCATGCCTTTGAGGAACACCGCCATGGCAAATGCGCCGATCTGGCCCTCCGAGAGCGTGCCGGCCGTGATCCCCTCGATGAAGGTCGCAATCTCGGGCATCGAGAGCTTGTGGCCGTCACGCTTGCGCCGAATGATTTCCTGCGGGAGCATCAGCTTTCCGGCAAACCTTCCTCGAAGACGCGCCGCAGGATCGTCGCCAGCCGCGCGCCGCCGACCGGCGCCATGTCCTTGGTTTCCTGGTGCGAGAGTTCCGCCCCGGTCATGCCTGCCGCAAGGTTGGTGATCACCGAGCAGGCAGCGACCTTGAGGCCGAGGAAGCGGGCCAGGATCACTTCGGGCACGGTCGACATGCCGACCGCGTTGGCGCCCATGACGCGCGCCATGCGGATTTCGGCCGGCGTCTCGAAACATGGTCCGGAAAACCACATGTAGACGCCCTGATGGAGCGCGGTGCCGGTCTCCTTCGCCGCCGTCTCGATCGCCTTGCGCAAGCCGGCATCATAGGCCTCGGTGAGGCCAACGAAGCGGCGGTCGCTCGGCTCGCCGATCAGCGGATTGGAGCCGGAGAAGTTGATGTGATCGGTGATCATCATCACCGAGCCCGGTCCCATCTCGGAATCGACCGAGCCGGCGGCGTTGGTGAGGATGAGATGCGAGATGCCGATGCCGGCAAGCACCTCGAGCGCCGGGCGCATCGCGGCGGCATTGCCGTGCTCGTAATAGTGCGCGCGCCCAGAAAGCATCAGCACCGGCGTGCCGGCGAAACGCCCTGCCACCACCTCGCCGGCGTGGCCGGAGACGCCACTGCGCGGGAAGCCCGGCAATTCGGCATAGGGGATGCGCCTTGCGTCCTCCACCTGGTCGACCAGCCCACCAAGGCCGGAGCCCAGCACAAGCGCCGCGGTCGGGGCCAGCCCGTCCAGTTTCTCGACCAGATGATCCAGCGCCTCCTTCATTTCAGGATATCGCCCCTGAAGCCGTAAGGCAGCATGTCGCCCATGGTGACCGTCTCGACCACGCCGGTGTTGTCGCAGAGATAGAGTTTCGTCTCCGGCCGGCAGAATTCCGCCAGCCGCTGCCGGCAGCCGCCGCAGGGCGAGCATTTGGCCATGCGCTCGGCGATCACCGCGATCTCGGTGATCTTGCCGCCGCCGCCCATGATGTAGTGGCCGAGCGCGGTGGTCTCGGCACACCAGCCTTCCGGATAGGACGCCACCTCGATGTTGGCGCCGGTGAAGACGCGACCGTCCTCGGTGCGCAGCGCGGCGCCTACGGGAAACTTGGAATAGGGCGCATAGGCCTTGGCCATCGCCGTCCTGGCCGCTTCGAACAGATCATGCGACATTTCCTTCTTCTCTCCCACGATCTTGTTCAAATTGCCGGTTGCCGAGACGGCCCGAGCCTCAGCGTTCCTTGACATAGGGCACGCCGCCGGCGCGCGGCGGTATTGCCTTGCCGATGAAGCCGGCGAGCAGGATGACGGTGAGCACATAGGGCAGCGCCTGCATGAACTGCACCGGCACTTTGCCCAGGATCGGCAGCGGCGAGCCCTGCAAGCGGATCGATGCCGCGTCGAGGAAGCCGAACAGCAGGCAGGCGAACATCGCGTTGACCGGCTTCCATTTGGCGAAGATCAGCGCGGCAAGCGCGATATAGCCCTTGCCTGCGGTCATGTCCTTTACGAAGCCGCCATTCTGGACCATGGACAGATACGCACCGGCGACGCCGGTAAGGATACCGGTGCAGATCAGCGCCCGATAGCGCAGCCAGGCGACCGAGATGCCGGCGGTGTCGACGGCGGCCGGGTTTTCGCCCACGGCGCGCATCCTGAGACCGAAGCGGGTGCGGAACAGCACCCACCAGGTGAACGGCACCATCGCGAAGGCGAAGTAGACCAGGATCGAATGCCCGGAGATCAGCTCGGCATAAACGGGCCCGAGGATCGGCACGTTGCGAACGGCTTCGGCGCCCGGCCACACGATCGCCTCGAAGCGCTCGCCCGGCTGCAGCGCCGGCGTGCGGCCGCCCTGCTCGAACCAGGCCTGGCCGAGGATGATGGTCGAACCGGCGGCGACGAAGTTGATGGCGACTCCGGAGACGATCTGGTTGCCGCGATGCGTGATCGAGGCGAAACCGTGCACCATGGCGAAGGCGACCGAGATCAGGACGGCGGTGCCGAGACCGAAAAAGGCCGAATGGAAGACCGATGCCGCTGCAGCGCCGGCGAAGGCGCCGACCAGCATCTTGCCTTCGAGACCGATATCGAAGATGCCGGCCCGCTCTGAATAGAGGCCGGCAAGACAGGCAAGCAGCAGCGGCACCGACAGGCGGATGGTGGAATCCAGGACCTGGACGATCGCGTTGAAACTGTCCATCTCAGGCCCCCTTCCCCTTGACCGCCTGCATGCCGACCGATTTCGGGCTGACCGATGCGAACAGCGCCTGGATATAGGGCCTGAACATATGCTCCAGCGCGCCGGCGAAGAGGATGACCAACCCTTGAATGATGACGATCATGTCGCGGCTGATCGCCGGCATCTCGAAGGCAAGCTCGGCCCCGCCCTGGTAGAGCATGCCGAACAGGATCGCCGCCAGCACGATGCCGACCGGATGCAGTCTGCCCATCAGCGCGACCGCGATGCCGACATAGCCGGCGCCCGAGACGAAATCGATCGCCACATTGTGCTGGTCGCCCATCACGGGGTTGAGCGCCATCATGCCGGCCAACGCACCCGAGATCATCATCGCGGTGAGGATGATGCGGGTTTCCGAAATGCCGGCATAGCGCGCCGCTTTCGGACTATGGCCATAGGTGCGCATCTCGTAGCCGAGCTTGGTGCGCCAGATCAGCAGCCAGACCAGGAACGCCATCGCCAGCGCCAGCAGGAAGCAGATGTTGAGCGGCGCCGAGCGGATCTTGGCGCCGAACAATTCGATCATCCAGTTGAGCTTCGGCAATTCCGCGCCGGCCAGGAAATTGCGTGTCTGCGGCGCCTGCGATCCGACCGGCTTCAGCGGACCGACCAGCAGATAGACCATCACCGAGGCGGCGATGAAGTTGAACATGATGGTGGTGATGACGATGTGCGAGCCGCGCTTGGCCTGCAGATAGGCCGGGATGAAACCCCAGAGCGCGCCGAACGCCGCCGCGGCGACGATCGCCATCGGAAAGATCAGCCACCAGGGCAGGACGCTGTCGAAGCTCAGGCAGACGAGCGCGATGCCGAGGCCGCCGATATAGGCCTGGCCTTCGGTGCCGATGTTGAACAGGCTGCAATGCGCCGCCACCGCCACCGACAGCCCGGTGAAGATGAAGGTCGTGGCATAGAACAAGGTGAAGGCGATGCCTGTGCCCTTGCCGAAAGCGCCTTCGACCAGGATGACGGCGGCGCGGAACGGATTTTCGCCGACCAGCATGACGACGAAGCCCGCGACGATGAAAGCAACCGACAGGTTGATCAAAGGGATCAACCCATAATCGGCCCAGGCCGGGAGCTTGGCGTAAGGCGTGCTCATTCGGCGGCCTCCTGGTGCTCGACACCGGCCATCAAGAGGCCAAGCTCGCCTTCCGTCGCTTCCGGTCCGCGTTCGCCGACGATGCGGCCGGCGAACATCACCAGGATGCGGTCGGACAGCGAGCGGATCTCGTCGAGCTCGACCGACACGACCAGCACCGCCTTGCCCTGATCGCGCATGGCGATCAGCCGCTTGTGGATGAATTCGATGGCGCCGACGTCGACGCCGCGCGTCGGCTGGCCGACGATCAGCACGCCGGGATCCTGCTCCATCTCCCTGGCCAGCACGATCTTCTGCTGGTTGCCGCCGGAGAAATTTGCGGTCTTCAGCCGCGGATTGCCGGGACGGATGTCGTATTTCTCGATCTTGTCCTTCGCGTCGGCCATGATGGCATCGACGTTCAGGAACGGTCCCTTGAGATAGCGCTCGTCGTCGTGATAGCCGAGGATCGAGTTCTCGTTCTCCTCAAAGGCGAGCACCAGCCCGACATGGTGGCGGTCTTCCGGCACATGGGCGAGAC